>JAZOXE010000114.1:0-27100 GCA_045659525.1 Faecousia sp.
CCTGCGATATGGGCGGTGGCGCTTTGGCGCAGGCAATGACCGATAACCGGGAAGCGGCGCTTTTAGGCGGCGTACTGTGCGGCGCTATGTTGGGCGCTACTATTGTGTTTACGATTCCGGTCTCTTTAGGGATTATTGATAAAGAAGACCGCCCGGCGTTGGCAAAAGGAATTCTCTGCGGTATTGTCACCATTCCTTTGGGAATTTTGGTCGGTGGCTTTGTAGCAGGGTTTTCGGTGGTAATGGTGCTGAAAAACCTGATACCCATTGTAATTATCGCAGGACTTATTGCTTTGGGACTGTGGAAATGGGAGAGAATCATGATTCGCGGTTTTTCGGTTTTTGGGAAAATCATCATTGCCCTCATAACCGTAGGATTGGCGGCGGCCATTGTGGAAAAACTCACGGGGTTTGTGGTAATTCCGGGGCTTGCGCCTATTGAAAACGGATTTGCAACCGTGGGGGAGATTGCCATTGTGTTGGCAGGGGCATTCCCTCTGGTATATGCCATTACAAAAATTTTACGCAAGCCACTGCTGTCTTTGGGAAAGTTGTTAGGCATGAACGATACGGCGGCAGCCGGATTGGTAGCCAGTCTTGCCAATTCCATCGCTACCTTTGGTATGATACGAAAAATGGATTACCGGGGTAAAGTGGTGAACGTAGCATTTGCGGTTTCTGCCGCCTTTGTCTTTGGTGACCACTTGGGCTTTACGGCAGGTTTTGCACCGGAAATGCTGCCGGCTATGATTTTGGGGAAATTGACAGGCGGTATTTCAGCCGTAGCGGTGGCAATGTTACTCACTCGAAAAAAGGCATAAAAAAGACGGGCCGCAGCCCGTCTTTTTTATGCCTTACAGATATTTCTTTACTGCTTCGGATGCCCCGGCGGGATCATCGGACACAGTAACAGTGATGTTCATATTATTTCTCTCGGCGAATTGCGCGCACCACAAGAGAAACGCCTCGCCATTGGCACGGTCAGTACCGATGGTTTTGTAGAGGTTATCGATGTACACATTGGTAATATCAAAGTTGCCTGCGTGCAGGCCGCTTAAAAAGCCTTTTAACATTTCCACGGAGTTGATGCCGTACTCTTGAGAGTCTACCAAACGTACCCGGTAGTTTACATCATAGGTCAGTTTTTTGCCATATTCAATACACACCACGTCGCCGTGGGCGTTGGCAACTGCCTCGTTAATAGAGTCAATCAGTTTTTTGGTCTTGCCGGAGCCTTTGAGGCCCATAATCACTTGAATCATCGGAAAATTCCTCCTTTGCACTATAGCATCTTTGCTATATTTTCATTTTACCAGTAAAGCGCCTTATTTGCAATAGTCAATTTAACTTTCACCGGAAAAATTTTTGTAAACTTATTTTATACTTCGTATCCGGGCTTTCCCAGCAACCGGAACATGTTGCGCTTGTAGAATTCTACACCGGGCTGATTAAAGGGGTTTACATCCAGCATATAGGCGGAAACACCGCAGGAAAGTTCAAAGAAGTAGAACATCTCGCCTAATTTTTCTTCGGTCAGTTCACCCATATCCATGGTAATTACCGGCACACCACCGTCTACGTGAGCGGCCACAGTGCCTTGGAAAGCCTGCTCATCTACAAAGTCCAGCGTTTTGCCTTCCAAATAGTTAAGACCGTCGAGGTTTTTGTAATCACCGCCAATGGTAAGTTTATTTGCCGGGGGCGCGAAGCGTACCATGGTTTCAAAAATGTTGCGTTCGCCCTGCTGAATCATCTGTCCCAGAGAGTGTAGGTCTGCAGTGAATTCGGCGCTGACCGGGAAAATGCCTTTTCCGTCTTTGCCCTCGGACTCGCCAAAGAGTTGCTGCCACCAGCCACCCATCATTTTGAATCCCGGTTCAAAGGATTCCAGAATTTCAATGCATTTTCCGTTGCGGTATAGTAAGTTTCTGGTTGCGGCATAGAGCCAAACCGGGTTTTCAAAGGAGCGGATGTCGTATTCTTTCTTTGCCTGCGCAGCGCCGCGCATAACGGCCATAGGATCAATGCCGGCAACAGCCAAAGGCAGAAGCCCCACCGCCGTCAAAACGGAATACCGACCGCCTACATCGGGAGGAATTACAAAGGTTTCCCAGCCCTCTTCCGTAGCCATTTGCCGAAGTGCGCCTTTTGCCGGATCGGTAATGGCGTAGGTGCGTTTTTTAGCGGCTTCGGTACCATATTTGCGCTCTAACATCCACCGCAGCGCCCGGGTAGCAATAGCCGGCTCTGTGGTAGTGCCGGATTTGCTGACAATGGCAAGAGAGAAATCTTTGCCCTCTAAAAGTCGCTGCAGTTCCAAAAATGCTCGGGTGGACAAAGAATTACCGGCAAAATAAATCTGGGGATTGCCTTTGCCTTTTCCCATATTGTGGTTACATCCCTGCATCAGTTCGATGGCGGCGCGGGGGCCTAAATAGGAGCCACCGATGCCGATTACAATAAATACATCAGAGTCGGCGCGAATTTGTTTGGCAGCAGCGCGAATTCGGCGGATTTCTTCCGTTTCCTGCGCTGCCGGCAAGTTAAGCCAACCTAAAAAATCACTGCCCTCGCCGCAACCATCAGTCAGAGTCATATGGGCTGCGGAGATTTCTTTTTCTGTTGCCAGCAGATCCGGTAGGGAGAGTTGTCCCCACACATTGGAAATGTCTACTTTAATCATAAATATATCCATCCTTTCGTCTGCAATAAATTCTTTTTATTATATGTTACCGCAAATCCGCAAGGAACGCAAGGGTTCGGACAAAACTTTCCGAAAAAACTTATGAACAGAATGGGAAATAATTCATGATTTATCTATTTTTTTTCGCATTTATGTGGTATAATATTTTCATTATACCTTAAAGGAGCAAAATATGGGATTGTTCACGAAAATGTTTGGCACATATTCCCAGCGGGAAATTAAAAAGTTGCAGCCGCAACTGAATGAAATTCTCGCCTTGGAAGATGTGTATAAAAATATGTCCACCGAGGAACTAAAGGGAAAAACCGCGGAGTTTAAGATGCGGCTTGAAAACGGAGAAACGCTGGATGATTTGTTGCCGGAAGCCTTTGCAGCGGTTCGGGAAGCCGCGTGGCGGGTGCTGGAAATGCGTCCTTATCCGGTACAACTTTTAGGCGGAATTATTTTGCATCAGGGCCGAATTGCGGAAATGAAAACCGGTGAGGGTAAAACGCTGGTTGCCATTTTGCCCTGTTACTTAAATGCCTTAAACGGCCGTGGTGTTCACGTAGTTACGGTGAATGATTACCTGGCAAAACGCGACTCGGAATGGATGGGAAAAGTCTATCGGTATATGGGACTTTCCGTGGGTTTGGTGATTCCGGGAATGGATGCTGCGCAGCGTCGGAAAGCCTACGCTGCAGATATCACCTATTGCACCAACAACGAATTAGGATTTGACTATCTGCGGGACAATATGGCCATTTATAAGCACGAACTGGTACAGCGGGGACACGCCTTTGCCATTGTGGATGAAGTGGACTCCATTCTAATTGACGAAGCCAGAACGCCGTTAATTATCTCCGGTAAGGGAGAGGATTCTTCCCAGTTATATCAGCAGGCGGATAATTTTGTATCTTCCCTGCGTAAATTGGTTTTTGCCAAAACCGATGAAAAGCAGGTGCAAGATGATTTTGACTGCGATTACTTTGTGGATGAGAAATCCCGGACCGTTTCCCTAACGGCAGAGGGCATCCAAAAAGCGGAACGATTTTTTGGTATTGAAAACCTGGCCGCTCCGGAAAATGCAACGCTTTCCCACCATATCAATCAGGCAATGAAAGCAAGAGGTCTGATGAAGCGGGATATAGACTATGTGGTAAAAGACGGACAGATTATCATTGTGGATGAGTTTACCGGTCGTCTTATGTATGGCAGACGCTATAACGAAGGTCTGCATCAGGCAATTGAAGCCAAGGAGAAAGTGGATGTGGCAGGTGAGAGTAAAACCCTTGCCACCATCACATTCCAGAACTTTTTCCGGCTTTACGATAAACTTTCCGGTATGACCGGTACGGCACTGACAGAAGAGGAAGAATTCGGTTCCATTTATCGGTTGGATGTGGTGGAGATTCCTACCAATAAACCGGTGGCGAGAGTCGACCACAGTGATGTGGTATATAAAACCGAAGCGGCAAAATTCAGAGCCATTATTCAACAGGTTGCGGCGTGTCACGAAAAGGGACAGCCGGTACTGGTCGGTACCGTGTCCATTGAAAAAAGTGAAATTCTCAGTAAACTTTTGAAAAAGACCGGAATCCCCCATAATGTGCTTAACGCCAAGTTCCATGAGCAGGAAGCCCAGATTGTGGCCCAGGCCGGCAAATTTGGCGCGGTTACCATTGCTACCAACATGGCAGGTCGTGGTACGGATATTGTGCTGGGCGGCAACGGAGAATATTTGGCGCTGAACGAATTGCGCAAGCAAAATGTGCCGGAAGAACTGCTTCAGGAAGCAAATGCATTCTCCGAAACCGAGGATGCCCAAATTCTGGCAGTGCGTAAACAGTACGAAACTTTGCTTGCAGGATTTAAGCGTGAAATTGCGGAAGAAGCCCAAAAAGTTCGGGAAGCCGGCGGCTTGTTTATTATCGGTACAGAACGCCACGAATCCCGCCGGATTGACAACCAGTTACGGGGCCGTTCCGGCCGTCAGGGGGATCCGGGTGAAAGCCGCTTCTATTTGAGTATGCAAGACGACTTAATGCGTCTTTTCTCCTCTGACCGGGTAATGGGTATGATGGATGCTATGGGATTGGATGAGGATATGCCCATAGAAGCCAAGATTATCACCGGGGCAGTGGAAAACGCCCAAAAGAGCGTGGAAAGCCGGAACTTCCGCACAAGAAAAAATGTGCTGGAATACGACAACGTAATGAACACCCAGCGGGAAGTGATTTACGCCCAACGGCAGAAAGTGCTGGATGGAGAAAATCTGCGGGAGAACATCCTGCATATGCTGCGGGATTTGGTGGATTCTACAGTTTCCGATGAATTGCGTGAAACCGGTGGCGAGGTAGATGCAGCGGTTGCCCGGAAGATTCTGTCGAAATTTGAGAGTTATTTCTTTGAAAAGGGACAATGCAAACTGCCGGAAGATTTAACCCAGGAAACACTGGCGGAGCAGATTTATCAGTCGGCGCTGAACTATTATATCCGAAAAGAAACCCGGTACACGCCGGAAATTATGCGGGAATTGGAACGCGTTGTAATGCTTCGGGTAGTAGACGAATACTGGATGGACAATATCGATGCCATGGATGATTTGAAGCAGGGCATTGGTTTGCGGGCTTACGGTCAGCACGATCCTGTAATTGCCTACAAAGAGGAAGGTTATGAAATGTTCTCAGCTATGATTGCTGCCATTCGAGAAGAAACCGTTCGCCGGGCATTTTTAGTTGAGATTCGCCCATCCCAGGAGATTAAGCGGGAAAAGGTTGCAAAGGAAACCTCTGCCACCGGAACGGCAGACAAAACCTTAAAACAGCAACCGGTACGCAAAACCAAGAAAGTTGGACCCAACGACCCCTGTCCCTGCGGTAGCGGGAAAAAGTATAAAAAATGCTGTCGGGACAAAGATATTGCAGAACAGTAAGCAGAGGTTTTTATGGCAATCAGTACCGTGAAAATTGGTCAACTGGAATATTTGACTGCGGATAACATCCCGGTTCCCCACTGTTTTACTACCCGGCTTGGCGGTGTCAGCCAAGGGGCGCTGAACAGTTTGAATTTGGGGATGCACCGGGGAGATAAGCCGGAAAATGTGCAGAAAAACTATGAAATTTTAGGCCGGCAGTTGGGATTTGAGATCCAGCAGTTGGTTCTTACCCGGCAAACCCATTCGGATATTGTCCGCCGGGTAACCCGGCAGGATACGGGAAAGGGCGTTGTGTGGGAGGAATATCCGGAATGTGACGCCTTGATTACGGATACGCCGGGGGTAGGCCTTGTAGTGTTTACAGCGGACTGCACACCCATATTGCTTTACGATACGGTAACCGGAGCAGTGGGCGCGATCCACGCCGGATGGCGGGGGACTGCCGCAGCGCTGGCGGAAAAAACCGTAAACGAGATGGTAAAGGCTTACGGATGCAAACCGGAAAATATCCAGGCGGCTATTGGCCCTAACATTAGTGCGTGTTGTTTCCAAACCGATGAAGATGTACCCAATGCTATGGTTCGCGCATTAGGCCCGGCGGCAGAAAAATATATCCGCAAAAGTGGAGAAAAATATTATGTAAACCTAAAGGGGATTAACGCCCAGTTTTTGATCCGGGCAGGGGTGACGGACATTCAATGCGCCACCCAGTGTACTGCGTGTGAAAATCACCGGTTCTGGTCTCACCGATGCCACGGCAGTGCCCGGGGGTCACAGGGAGCAATTATTATTTGTAAGGGGGGAACACCGTGAAAAGAGGAATTTGTTTTTTGCTGATAGCGGCTTTGTGTCTTGCGGTGTTTTCCGGATGCGGCGATCCTTTGGATGGATATGTACCCACCGGTGACGGACTGACCTACGATGAAGACTATACCGGACCGGAAGTGACCAAGCCGGAGGCGAGTGACCAAGTTCTTTCCATGGTTTATTATCCCGACCGGGGAATGAACCCGTATCTTTGTACAGACTTTACCAACCGGGCGCTGTTCGGACTTTTGTACCAAAGCCTTTTTGTAACCGACCGGAATTATAACGTAGAGCCTATGTTATGCAAAAGTTTTTCTATGTCGGAAGATATGAAGACATATGCATTTTATTTAGACGATGCCACTTTTTCTGACGGCACGCCGGTAACGCCGCAAGATGTGGAGGCAAGCCTTTTGGCGGCTATGGAAAGTGACCAGTATAGCGGTCGGTTTTTACACGTGCAGTCCCTTGGTGTAGCAGAAGACGGCAGTTTGGTGATTTACCTGAAAAACAAGTGCAACAACTTACCCTTGCTGCTGGACATACCCATTGTAAAAGCCAGTCAGGTAGCCGAAAACGCGCCTTTGGGAAGCGGTCCGTATATTTTTGATAACCTGGGAGAAAACGCCTGTCTGCGGCGCCGGAGTAACTGGTGGTGCAAGACGGATCTGGCGGTAACCGCCCAAACCATTACCCTGATTGAGGCCCAATCTCCCACCCAAATCCGGGATGAATTTGAATTTCATGATTTGAGTTTGGTTTGCGCCGACCCCGGTTCTGACCGCTATGCGGACTATCGATGTGACTATGAATTATGGGATTGTGAAAATGGAATTTTTCTTTATCTTGCCACCAATGAAATGAGTCCGGTATTTTCCGTTCCGGAAGTACGGCAGGCATTGACCTATGCCATTGACCGGGATATGTTGGTAGAGGATTATTACCGGGGATTCGCCCGCAGCGCCAGTTTGCCGGCATCTCCACTGTCACCGAATTATGCCCAAACCCTTGCGGATCAGTACAGTTTTGACAGCGTACGTTTTGCGCAAGCGATAAATGATGCGGGGCTTAAGGATACAACAGTAAAACTATTGGTAAACCGGGAAGACAGTCTGCGCCTGCGGGTTGCCCGGGGAATCGGACGGATGCTGGCGGACTGCGGTCTTACGGTGGTAATGTCAGAACTTGCCGGCAGTAATTACCGGTATGCTTTACAAACTTGGGAGTTTGACCTTTATTTAGGGCAAACAAAACTCTCGCCGAATATGGACCTAACACCCTTTTTCTCCGGATCCGGAGCGCTGACTTACGGCGGTGTAAACGATGTGGCAGCCAATACACTGTGTCAGCAGGCACTGGAAAATCAGGGCAACTACTATACCCTTTATCAAACGGTAATGGACAACGGACTTTTGTGCCCGGTGCTATTCCGCAGTTATGCGGTTTACGCCACCCGGGGACTGCTTACCGGACTTACCCCCGCAAGAGATAATGTGTTTTATTATTCCATTGGAAAGAATATGGAGCAGGCGTTGATTCGCGAATAAAACCGGGAAAATAATTCTTGACAGACGGGAAATAATGTGATAAGATACCCGGGTAATAAAGAAGGCTGAACGTCCGCCTCACCTCCAGCGTACAGCAAAGAGGTTAATATTCCACCCATTCCTTTTGGGGATATTTGCGGGAATATGCGGATGCTTCGGCATCCGCTTTTTGTTATTTTTTGGAGGTGCTTACCATCGCAAAGTTAGAACATCAACTCAATGAGGAAATCCAAGATAAGGAAGTCCGCTTAATCGGCGCGGAAGGTGGTCAGTTGGGCATTGTGTCCGCAGAAGAAGCCAATCGCATCGCCGAGGAAGAAGGATTGGATTTGGTGAAGATTTCTCCGAACGCAGTTCCCCCTGTCTGTAAGATTATGGATTACTCCAAATTCTGCTTTGACCAGAAGAAGCGGGAAAAGGAAGCCAAGAAGAATCAGAAAGTGGTGGAAGTCAAGGAAATCCGCATGAGTCCCAGCATTGATACCAACGATTTTAACACCAAAGCGAAAAATGCCATGAAGTTTCTGAAAGACGGCAACCGGGTTAAGGTTAGCGTTCGTTTCCGGGGACGGGAAATGGCACATACCAATTTGGGTGAAAAATTGCTGATGGAGTTTGTTGAGGCTTGCTCTGAAGTTGCCAATATGGAAAAGAACCCCAAACTGGAAGGTCGCTTTATGTCGATGTTCCTGTCACCGAAAAACAGCAAATAAGTTATATTACCAAAGATACGGAAGGAGAACCCACTATGCCTAAACTGAAAACCCATAGCGGTGCAAAGAAAAGATTCAGCCTGACCAAGTCCGGTAAGGTGAAAAGAGCCCGCGCTTACAAGAGCCATATCCTCACCAAGAAAGACACCAAACGTTGCCGCCGTCTGCGCAGCACAGCATACGCAGATGCTACCAACACAGCGACTGTTAAGAAGCTGATTCCGTACAAATAAGGGATAGGAGGATACAGAAATGGCAAGAGTTAAAGGCGCTATGATGACGCGCAAAAGAAGAAATGCAACCCTGAAACTGGCCAAGGGCTACTGGGGTGCAAAATCTACGCACTTTAAGATGGCCAAGCAGGCCGTTATGAAATCCGGCAACTATGCTTATGTTGGCCGTAAACTGAAAAAGCGTGATTACCGCAGAATGTGGATTACCCGTCTGTCTGCTGCAGTCGCACCCTATGGCTTGAACTACTCCACATTTATGAACGGTGTGAAGAAGGCCGGTATCGAAATGAACCGGAAGAGCCTGTCCGAGATGGCTATCCAGGACGCAGCCGCTTTCGCTGCTCTGGTAGAAAAGGCAAAAGCCGCTCTCAACTAATAAAAAGCAATTCAAAATCCGGTGTACGATCGTACACCGGATTTTTTATCTTTTTTCATATTTTCCACGTTTGCGCTCAAAACTGGGGCGGTAGCAGTACAGATACAGCGAAAGGAACAAAACTGCACAGGCAAGACTTATTTTCCAGCCGAGAGAAAAGGCCGGATTTTCATATTGGAAGGTAATTTCGTGATAGCCTTCCGAAAGGAGAAGTCCCACCATGGCGCCGCCGATGGTTACCATCTCTCCCGGCTTGCCGTCAACGTAAGCCACCCAATTTCCGTTTTGGGGAATGGAGGTGTAAAGCACACCGGAGCGGCTGCAGTTTATAGTGCCTTGGATGGATGTGGTGCTGAATTTCGTCAGTTCCAACGTAGATGCGGCGAGAATGTCATAACCATCCCGGAATACCGCCTCATTTAAGATAGCCGCCTGAATACTGATAGAACCATTTTCGTTTTCTTTGCAGGTCAGTTGGATTTCAATGCTATCTCCGGGTTTTACATCGCAGACAGATAACATTTGGGGCAGACTGTAGGTTTCGCTATACAGTTGTACGCCGTTTTTGCTGACGGTAAAACTGTTGCGCTTGGATTGATCCAAATAAAAACAGAACAATCCGCCGTATTGGGCGGTATACTGATAAGACACAGTTCCGCCGGGACTGTTATCTTCGTTATAGGCGCAGTATCCGGTTTGGGGCTGTAAGGTCATAGAACTGCTAAAAGGAACGATTTTCAGACAATTTCCCTGCACCATCTCCCAAACATCCTGGGTAATGCCGGTGGCGGCGGTAAAAAGGGAGTTTTGGAACAAAAATCGATTTCCAGCGGTTTCAAAATTCACATTTACCAGTTGACTGCTCACCATAAATCCCAAGGGCAGATAGGCGTTGTTTTCCAATAAGGATACGTTTCCAACACTGTGACGGACATCAAAGTAGGGATTTTTTGCAGTGTTTCCATCCCGTTCAATCATATATTTTAAATTCAGGAAGAGATTGTTGACCGGGGAACTCTCTTCAAAGCAATAACGGTTATAAGTGTTTTTCGCACCGTATCCCAGCGCCTGCATAAACTTGGTTACTTGCACATTGGCAGAACTGGTAAATGCGGAAACGCCGTAATAGCCGTTGATTGCGCCGTCGTTTAAGGTTTGGGCATGGGTTGTTTCTGCCCGGTAGAAAAGAGAGTCTGATTCCTGGTTATGCATATATTCGATAACGGCGGCAGCGTCTTCCGTGCCTTTAGGATAATTGGCAATATAAGTGCCGGGGAAACGCACGCCGAAATTCACAAGGTTTAGTATGAGTTCCAAAGAGAACGTTACTGCAAGTCCGATGGCGGCGTATTGACGCCGACGGAAAACAGATTGCCAGTATGCTTTCTTCTCTTTTTTTGTAGCATTTTCCTTTTGCTTTTTTTGCAGAGAACCGTAGGTGAAAAGGAATAGATACATAAGGAAGAATGCACCGTTATAGGCCCAGAATAAAAGGTCCGTATAGTCATTGGAGCACAGCATCAGACCGATACCTAAAATTCCGGCGGCAAGCAGTTGCCACAGTCGGAATCGCCGGCGGTACAAATAAGCCCGGTATGCCATACACAAAAGGACAAAACTGTATAAGAAACTGAACCGATAGGGAATCATATTGGTGAAATGGAATCCGTGCCAGATATAGTCCAGTTGCCGAATGATGAAACTTACATTGAAGAAAAGAAGCAGGCATACACTGCAAATTTTGTCCCGGGTTTTAACCTGCTTACAGAAAAGGAACAAAAATGCCAGAATGTTAGTGGCTACGCCGCAGTAGAGGTTGGGAAGCCCTTCTTTAAAATTAAAGTCCAAACCGCCGTTCTGCCGGCTTGCAACTTGGCGCATAGCATCTAAAAGACCTAACCAGGTATTCTTGTCTGCAATGTTCAGCCGGAAGCCTTTGGGGAAGGAGTTGACGCTGGATTGGGTGGTCTGCAAGGCGGTCAAAGCGGGCAATTCCAAAATTGCCGTCATACCGATGGCTAACAGCGAGCAGATACCAATCCAGAAAAGGTCGGTAATAAGTCGGGAGAAACTTTTACACCGGCAAATTTGGTAACAGATAAAGGTAAGAAGTACAAAAATGCAGGTAAAAAATCCAATGTAGTAATTTGATAGGATACTAAAAAACAGAGAAACAGTGTAAAGAACAAATTTCCGATCTTTCAGCAGGCTGACCATACCCATCATTACAAGAGGGAGCAAAGCAAAGGTGTCCAGCCACATAACATTCCACTGGAAACCCAAGGCCCAGGCGCACAGAGCATAGAAAGCGCCAAAGAAGACAATGGAGAAGTCGTTCCGGGAGAAGATTTTTTTTAAAAACAGTGAGAAAAACAGTCCCGCAAACCCCAATTTTATGGGGACAAGGAAAGAAAAGAACTGTAAAACCCAACCTTCCGGCACCAGCACGGACAAAAGGTTTAAGGGGGATGCCAAATAATAGGAAATCAGCCCTAAATAGTCCATACCCATACCCACATCCCAGTTAAAAAGCAGGGATTGACCGGAAAGCAGGGCTTTACGGAATGCGGCAAAGAAGGGAAAGTACTGATGGTACATATCTGAGTAGAGCATAGAATACTGTCCGAAAGGGGTATATCCGCTGATAAGCATAACAAAAACCATCCCTACAAAAGGCAGTAGGAATGATAGAGCCGGATAAAACCATTTTTTTTGCGTCAGACGATCCATAAGAACCTCCCGGAAAAAGGATGGTATTAGTTTATCACATTATTGCCGGGGGGTAAAGAGGAAAAGCGTCATTTTCAGGAAAGAAAGTGCATGTTTTTCTCCCTTTTGCGGATACTACGAAAAAGGGGGAAGAAAAATGAAACGCGAAGAGGAAAAAGAGAAAAAGCCCATACCCTGGGAAGTGGCAGATCCCAAACCACCGGTAATTCAGTCCGGAAAAATGGAAAACAGAAAACAGTTTTAAGAAAGGGCAACGCTCCGTAAGGAAGTATTGGTTTTGAACGGCCCCTTTTCCGCTTAACTGCACAAAAAATTCCCGAAATGCGTCAGCATTCCGGGAATTTTGTTATTTGTTAATCAAAAAAGTTGCCACTTCAAAACTGCATAGCACCTGAAAAGGGCTGAGATTCTTGTCAGCCAAGGCAAAAAGCGCAGGAATCCTTTGTGGATTGCGAGCATTTTTAACGCAGGATGACGGGAATAAACGCCTTTTCTCAGGCATTACTTCCTTATGGAGCGTTGCCCAACCCCCAAACCGTTATTTTTCACGGTTTGGGGGTTCTTAAGTATAGGATTACCGAAAAGGGAATATATGAAAAAAGGGATTCATAAACTAAACTGAAAAAGGAGGGGTTCTATGGCGGAAGAGCGGATGCCGTTAAATCACAAACTGACACTGGAACAGCGGAATCGGCTTAGTATGAGCGGGGTTACGGAGGTTGTCAGTTTTGATGACGGGGCAATTATTTTACGCACGGATTTGGGAACACTTGTGGTGCAGGGACGGGATTTGAAACTGAAAACATTATCTCCTGATGGAGGACAGGTTGCGGTAGAAGGAACGGTTAGCGCATTGGTGTATGAAGAACCGAGAAACGGCGGCAGTATGTTGCGCCGTCTGTTTGGATGAGAGAGCCGGAACTTGCCGCTTTGCGGTTTGGCATCTGTGTGCTTTTGGGCAGTGGACTGGGAATATTTTATGATTTTCTCCGTCCCTTGGGGAAAAAGCGGACAATCCTAAAAGACACAGTTTTTGTTGTGGCGCTTATGTGGACTTTTCTTTATGCCGGATTTTCAGTCTGCCGGGGAGATATCCGGCTTGGATATGTGGCAGGTATGTACATAGGTTGGGGACTGTGGGAAAAACTGTTCGGACAATGGATTTGTCCGGTTTTTGCCGGTTTTTGGGGACAAATCCTTAAGTTTTTTGCCATTTTATACCAGCCAGTGAAAAAATTTTTGGAAAAAGTACTGGTTTTTACAAAAAAACTCTTTGCAAGTGGGCGAAAATGGGTTACAATAAGGAAAATAAAATACAAGCAAAAAAGAAAAGGAGGTCGCCGGGAAAATGTTCAAAAAATTGCGCAGTCGGTTCCGCATCGTATATCGCCCCAGTTCCACACTGCTCAAGTGCGTAGTGCTGGCGGCCATACTGTTATCTACGGCGGCGATATTGGTTCTGCGCAACGCCATTTTGGAGGCGGATCAGCAGGAAGAAGCCCTGCGGCAAGAAGCGGCGTTGCTTCAGCAGGAAAATCAGCAACTCAAGGCAAACATCGCCGAGTTGGGCACCGTAGGAAGCATTAAGCGGATTGCCGGAGACCAACTGAATTTGGTGGATCCGGAAACAATATTTTTTACCCCTGTAGAATAGCCTGAGCAATATAATCCGAACCCGTTTCTGAGCAGCGAGGTCACTCCGATGCATCGTTGCCACTTTTTGAAGGGCACAAAGCCCGTCTGCGAAGCGCCGCCTTGTCTCGAAGTGACCTCGCTACTCAGAAATCTACGACCTAAGTGGAATGGATGATTGGATCAGGCAATCTTTAATGAAACAGATGGGCTGACGCCCATCAATGAATAAAAGGAAGGCTGAGCGAATCAGACACCCACTTAGGCGGATTCGGATTATATTGTTCAGGCTAAGGTAAAACCAAAAATGGAGGAAACAAATTTTTTATGGAGTTAACCGTTGGGCAAATTGTAGAAGGAAAAGTAAAATCCATTACGAATTTCGGTGCGTTTATTGCGCTATCGGAAAACCAGACCGGTATGGTACATATCTCGGATGTGGCCAATACCTTTGTCAGTAACATTCGCGATTTCCTTACGGAAGGGGAAACGGTTAAAGTAATGGTAACTGCCATAGATGGCAACAAAATTAACTTATCCATGAAGCGGCTGGAAAATAAGCCTCAAGAGAGAAGCCCTGCCCCCCGACGCCCGGTAAGAACGGAGCGTCCGTTAACACCGCCTCCGGCACCGAAAACCGCTGACCAACTTTTTGAAGAGAAACTCAAGCAGTTTATGAGCGAGTCCGACAGTAAGATTTCTTCCATCCGTCAGTATTCCGACCACCGGACCAGAAATCGCAGAAGATAATTATAAGGGGCAATCCTACCGGGATTGCCCCCTTTGAAAGGGAGAAGAAAATGTCTACCGTAGTTATTACCGGAGGCTCCCGGGGAATCGGTGCGGCCGCAGTGGAAGCCTTTGCCGCCCAAGGAGACAAAGTCTATTTTCTGTATGAAAAGAACCATATCGCCGCAAAACAGGTGGCGGAGAAAACCGGCGCAACGGCAATTTGTTGTGATGTTGCTGATGCAGATGCCGTAAAAGATGCCTTTTCCCAAATCGGAGATGCGGACATACTGATCTGCAATGCCGGTATTTGTTACAGCGGGCTTATGGCGAAACTCCCGGAAAAGGATTGGGATCGAATTTTTGATGTAAATGTAAAAGGAATTTACCACTGCGTCAATGCCGCAATGCCGGGATTTTTGAAAAACCAAAAAGGCTGTATCATTACTGTCAGTTCTATGTGGGGACAGGTGGGTTCCTCCTGCGAGGCGGCCTATTCTGCTACAAAAGGGGCAGTGATTGCCCTTTCAAAAGCCCTTGCCCAAGAATTAGGACCCAGTGGAATCCGGGTAAACACCATTGCCCCCGGGGTGATTGATACGGATATGTGCGCCAACGTTTCTCCGGAAACGATGAAAGAGTTGGCAGACCAAGCGCCTTTGGGACGTAACGGTACACCGGAAGATGTGGCAAACGCCATGGTGTATCTTGCCCAAGCGGATTTTGTAACCGGACAAGTTTTAGCCGTTAACGGCGGCTTTGTTTTATAGGAGGAACATAAGATGAAAATTGCAATCGGATGCGATCACGGCGCCCTTTCCCTTAAAAATGCGGTAATTGCCCATTTGGAGAAAAAGGGACACACAGTTGTAAATTTTGGTACAGATACGCTGGATAGTTGCGATTATCCGGACTTTGCCGCCCCTGCGGCCCAGGCCGTGGCAGACGGCAAATGCGATAAGGGCATTGTCCTTTGCACTACCGGTATCGGCGTATCCATTACCGCCAACAAGATAAACGGCGTGCGTTGCGCGCTTTTGTCCGATGTAATGTCTGCCCGGATGACAAGGCAGCACAATGACACCAACGTTATGGCCATCGGTGCCGGCGTGGTGGGCGAGATGTTGGCCCTGGAGATTGTGGACACTTGGCTGGGTACGGAATTTTCCGGTGAAACCCGGCATCAGAGAAGAATTGACAAAGTAATGGCATTGGAAAAATAAAAAAGAATGCGAGACTTCTTATGGAGTGTTGTCCGATAAGAAGTCTCGCTTTTTTATTTTATTGTGTCGTAAATGATGGCGTAGGTGGTGTCCACTTGCGCTTTTTTTCGCCAGAACAAAAGGAGTTGCCCCAGGGTTTGTATGCCGTAAAACAGGAAGAAAGAAACATTGGCAGAATTGGGCAGCGTTACGCCAAACATAGGCAGAATTACATCACCGTATCCCACTGCCACAAGGAGAATCGTAGCCAGATAATACCACCAAAACTGCAAATCTACCTTGGCCAGCGCCCAGCGGTTTTTCCGCATACATTGAAGACTTTTTCTCACTGCGGAAAAAGCGCCGCAACCCGGGGTGTCCATAATGAAATGCCGGGACTGCCGCAGGCTGTAGTATACCGGCAAAAACAAAACCGGGAATAAAGCGCAGAAGATAAGGAGCATAGGGCGGACAGAAGCCAAAATCTCCGCTTGGGAAACTTGGGCGAAAATTGCTTCCATATCCGGCATACCCCCGGAGATGAAAGGGGTAATCAAGGTTTCCAGCCGGGAAGAAAGGGGCGTCATAATAAAAAGAAAGGTGCTAATATTCAGGCAAAGTACGAAAAGGAAGAAATAAATAACCGATTCCAGCAAAAAGAGCCGAAACACCGGGCCTGCCCGGAAGAAACCTTGGGTTAAAAGATTGGGATGTACCCGGTCTTTGCGGGCAAAGCCCAAAGCGCAGGAGACAAATCCGATTTCCCAAAAAGGTAACGCAATACCCACAGCCAACTGCAAAACCGTTTGCAAAGTGGTAAGCAAAGAGCGGGTACCCATCCCGGAAAGACCGCTGGTTGTGCCGATTTGCCGGGAAAGAAGGAAATGAACGATGGTGAGTAAAACAGATACGCCCAAAGATATCCCACTGTGAATCAAAGCAATTTTTTGGGGGCAGTAGGTGGCGTTTTTCAAAGCATCTGCAGTTGCAGTTTGCAAACCGCGTCGGTCACGAATAAGCATAACAGACCTCCTTCATATCTTATAATTGTTATACTGCAAAACATGAGAAATAGCAAATGAATTTTTTGTTTCCATTTCCGGGAAGGTATGTTACAATAGAACCCAAAGGGGTGATACCGTGAAACTGGGAGAACGGATTCGAAAAGCGCGATTGGAAGCAGGTCTTTCCCAACGGGAACTTTGCGCTGAAAAGATTACCCGGAATATGCTGTCCCTGATTGAAAACGGCGGGGCAAAACCCTCAATGGAAACCTTGGGGTATCTGGCAGAGAAACTGGGAAAACCCGTGGGCTATTTTTTAGGAGAAGACAGTGGTTCCGGGAATACGGCGCTGATTATAAAGTTGCGGGCATCTTCGGCGGAAGATATTTTAGAAGGACTGAAATCCTACCGCGCCCCGGATGAAATATTTGATGCAGAGCGGTATTTTTTAGAGGCTGCCGCTTGTATGGAACTGGCGCAAAAGGCTTTTTCCCAAGGGAAGACCGCCTACTGCTATGCTCTGTTGGAGCAGGCTGCCCAGGCAGGGGAGAAAACCCATTTTTACACCCCGGAAACAGAGAGAAAGCGGCTGCTTTTATGTTACAGCCTGAAAAAGGAAAAGGCGGAAGAATTGAAAGAGCGGCTACCTGACTGGGAAGAGGAAGTGCTTTTGCGGGCAGAGGCGGCACTGCAGGAAGATGTAGAAACGGCCGTATCTCTTTTGCGCCTTTTGCCCAAGTCACCCAAACAGCAGTATTTGCTGGGAGAGGGATATGGGGCAATGAAAGATTATGAAGAAGCGGCAGTTTGTTATGAAAATGCCATAGGGTATTGCGCTGCTGTGTATGCCCGGTTGGAGCAGTGCTACCGGGAACAAAAAAACTATGAAAAGGCATACTTTTATGCTTGCAAACAGCGACAAGGTGAGGGAAAACCGGAATGAAAAAAATGCTGATTTTTGAAATTGTTATTTTAACAGTGCTGGTGGTAGGGGCATTTATGCTGTGCCTGGATCCCGGCAGGGAAGTTATGGCACCGGATGTGCCGGAAACTACCGATCAGACTACCACCGCTTTGGAGGAAACGACTGAACCGGAAGCAACTTGGATGACATTCCCGGAAGACCGGGCGCTTACTTGCCAGCAATATTTTGTATACGATTTGAATGCAAATACTTTTGTACAGGGTTCTCACGGAGAAAATGAAAGAGTGTATCCTGCCAGCATAACCAAACTCTTTACTGCTTATGTAGCGCTGGAGTATTTGCAACCGGCGGAGAAAATCCTTGCCGGGGGAGAACTGGATTTGGTGGTATGGGGTTCTTCTGTGGCGGGAATTCAAAGCGGCGATGTTTTATCTGCTGAAAAATTGGTGGAGGCTATGCTTTTACCCAGCGGCAACGATGCGGCCTACGTAATGGCGGCGGCAGCCGGACGGGTGATTTTGGATAGTCCGGAAGCCGATGCCCGGTATGCGGTGGAAGCGTTTATGGAAAAAATGAATGCCCGGGCAAAAGAATTGGGACTGACCGAGAGCCATTTTGTTAACCCCGACGGCATTCACGATGATGAACACTATATGTCTTTCCACGATTTGGCGTTGTTGGGAAAACTGGCAATGGGAAATGAAACCATAATGAAATATGCGGCATTGGCCCAAGGGGACAACCCCCGCTATGCGCCGGAAGACACGGGAGAAGATGCCCAGAAGCAGTGGAAGAACACTAACGAACTGATTCACGAAACCAGTCAGTATTACTGTCCTTGGGCAAGAGGGCTGAAGACCGGGCAGACACCCATGGCAGGTAGTTGTCTGCTGTCTGCTTTCCAATATGAAGGGGAAGAATATGTAATCGGCGTATTTGGCTGTCCGGAAAAGGATGACCGTTTCGCAGACACATTACAACTGTTCAATAAAACCATAGGGAAATAAAAGTAAGGGCGCAAGGTAAGAAATTACCTTGCGCCCTATATTATGTTGAAGACTTTACAGATTCTTTTCTGCCCGGTAGCGCCGAGAGAAGGGGGCAATGATAATAAATGCGCCCAGCGCGGTAAGCCCATACAGTTTGAGAAGATTTCCTACATAGGTGTTAACCGCGATCACTTTTTCAGAAATCAGGGAAGGGATTCCCAAAAAGGCGTTGAGCAGGGGAATATCCGGGAAGGCTTTTACCACCACAATGGCCCAGTCTAACCGATCTGCAAGATAAGGGACAAACAGGAGAATCAATGCGCAGGCGATAACGCCCCGCATGGTGAGTTTTCCGCTTAAGAGCGAGTACCCTTTCAAGGTCAGTACTGCAATGATCATTCCCGCCACAAAGGGAACGAGATTGATTTGACTCATTAAAATAAAAAGACCGGAGCCAAGAACCGCGCCTGACAATGCGCCAACCAAACCGGGTAAAAACCGGTCATCTGCGGCGCGTATTTCTTGTTTATTGGAAGTGTCTTCCGTCTCCGACAAAAAGGATTTTCCGCAATAGGAGCAGACAGTGGCATCATCAGGAATTTCCATAGTACATTTTGGACATTTCATTATGGGCACCCCTTTCATTTTTTTCTAATTTATCACGGTGCAGGGGGATTGTCAATTCCCAACATCCCGTACTTGCGCGCAATCCGCTCTAATTTAGAAAGCATAGGCTTTCCCAAAAAAGACAGGGTAAGGGCGGTGGACAAGGCGTGAAGAAGATTGGCTGGCACACCGGCGCCGAATACGGCAAGAACCGTTTTTAGAGAAAAGACGGTTGTGACTGTAAATAGGGTGGAGCAGTCCAGTAGCGGTCCAATGATAAGAAATACTGTAAAAAAACCGGTTACGCCCATTGAAAAAGGCGTTTTCGGAATAAGATTTTTCCGAAAAAGAATCCCGGCAAGAAAACCACTGATACCGTAGGCCATCATCTGCCACGGCGTCCAAGGACCTTGTCCAAAGAGAAAGTTGCTGGCAAAGGCGCTGACTGCGCCCACCAGAAAACCGGGAATACTGCCAAAAGCAATTCCGGAAATCATAATGATGCCCACAATCATTTTGAAATGTGGCAGCCAGGCCAGAAGGCCTCTGGAGGCAACCGCCAAAGCGCACAGTACGGCAAGTAAACACAGTTCCCGGGCTTGGGGTTTCCGGCCTTCAAACAGAAAGAAAAAGGGAAGCAGCGCCTCGATAATAATGAGTGTACCGGTAAAGTAATAGGCCCGCCCGGTTAATTTTGTGCCCAAATATAAGGTGGCGGGCAGAAACAGAAAAAGTACAATCAAAGAAAGAACCGTGGATTTTTTCATTTTTCTGCCTCCTGGTTTTTCTCCAAAAGAGTGACTACGTCTTGGGCAGTGACCGCGCAATTGAGCAGATGCCGGCTCATACGGCTGGCGGCAGTGGTATAGAAACTGTTACTGCCGAAGAACTTGTCCGGGGTGGCGGTGGAGAGGATTTGTCCGTCGAAAAACAGACTTACCCGGTGGGCAAATTTGGCGCAAAACTCCACATCGTGGGATACCATAACCACGCAAACGTCCCGACTGATTAAGTCCTTTAACAGTTGGGAAAAAGCATTTTTATGGAAGCAGTCCATACCCTTTGTGGGTTCATCCAGCAGGAGAATATCCGGTTCTGTCAGCAAAACTTTTGCCAGCGCCACACGCTGCTGTTCTCCACCGGATAAATCATAGGGGTTGCGGTTTTCAAGATGGGAAATACCGCATAACTTACAGACGGATTCGATGGCGGCTTTGTCCGACGTCATCTCCTCCAGTTCTCCCAAGACCCGTTCTGTAACGAAAAGACTGTGGGGGGCTTGGGGGAGCATAGATACGCGGTTTCCGTGTAAGGAAACACGACCTCTGCCGGGTTTATAAATACCGCAAAGGGTTTTTAACAAAGTGGATTTTCCGGTGCCGTTTCCGCCGACAATGGCGTAGATTTCACCTTTTTTTGCCTGCAGGCGTACGCCTTTTAGGATGTCATCACCCTCCCGCTCATACCGGAACCAAAGATTTTTAACTTCCAAAGCGACCGATGTGCCGGAAGATTCCGGCGAAGGAAGTTGGGAAACGGTTGGGCTTTTGGGAAACTGTTGGGAAAGGAATATTCTGCCCTCCCGCACAGTCAGGGGCGCAATGCCTGAAAAACCTGCCCGGTAGAAAATCCGTATGGGCGCAGGCATAGCCTGAAACATAGCGTTTTCTGTTTCCCAAAGGGCTTTCGCCACTTCCGTAGGCGTTCCCTGACAGATAACTTCCCCGGCCTCCATAACCAGCACCCGGTCAGCGCAGGGAAGAATTTCTTCCAGTCGGTGTTCGGTTAGAACCACAGTCACACCCAAATCCTGATTGATTTTCCGAACCGTTGCCAAAAAGTCCGATGCGGCAATGGGGTCAAGTTGACTGGTGGGCTCATCTAAAATCAGAATATCCGGTTGCATTGCCAAAACCGATGCCAAATTCAGCAGTTGCTTTTGTCCACCAGACAGGGTTTCTACGTCCTGGGAAAACCAGTTTTGCAGACCAAAGTAACTGGCCATTTCCCCAACCCGGGCCCGCATTTGCTCTTCTTTGCAACCTAAATTTTCCAGTCCGAAGGAAAGTTCGTGCCAAACTTTGTCTGTCACAATTTGCTCGTCGGGGTTTTGCATAACATAGCCGATTTTTGCCGCTTGCTCCTTTTTAGAAAGGGAGGAAACGGAAATGCCGTCCAGAGTAATCATACCCGTGCGTTCTCCGTAAGGGGTGAGGGCAGGTTTTAGGTGACGCAAAAGGGTTGTTTTGCCGCTGCCGCTTTTTCCGCATACCACTACGTATTCTCCCGGAGAAAAGGATATGTTGACATTTTTTAAAGCAGGCTGGGAACTGCCGGGATAAGAAAAACTCAAATTCTCCACTTGTAAATGCGCCACGACAGCACCTCCTTTGCGTGAATGAATGTGGGAAGAAAACAAAACAGACCGTAGGCTGCAGCGCCGATTCCGGCGGTTCCGGATAAGGGCGCACAGACGTAAACCGGTGTAAATTCTGCAGTTATGTTACCAAAGAAGAAAAAGAGAAAACCAAACGTAAGCAGACATATCAAAACTGCGTAATCCCGAGATTCCGGGATATACCGGGAAAAAGCGGTGGGTTTTCCGCATCCGTATCCCCGGCTTGCCATAGAGTCGGCGGTGACAATACTGCCTTCCAGCGCCCAAGAAGTAAGACTGGAGAGCAACAGCACCCCTTCTTTTGCAGTTTTTTCTCCTTTCCCCAAAGCCATCCGGGCATCCCGGATTTGCCGGCCTTTGCGAAGGAAATTGGGGACAAGCCTGAAAATCATAGTCAAAAGCAGAGCAAGAGATGGGATTTTCCGACTGAAGAGGTAGAGGAATTTGTCACTGGTAAGAACTTGCTGATAGCAGAAGAACCACAAAAGCGTACCAACCAACATTCCGGAAATGACCATACCGTATAAAAGTGCTTCCTGAGTGTAGGGGCGGTCAAATACAGAAAAAAGAACGTGACTGCCATCGGTGTTGAAAAGAGGGTTTATTACAGCAAGAAGAATAAAAAGAGGAATTAGCCCCAACAGTTGCAGAAGACCTTTGCGCCCGGAAAGGGCAAGAAGATAACTTGCTCCGGCGGCACAGGAAATCAGGACATAAACCGGATGCTGAATCACAACGCAGCAGCCAATGGCAAAAAGAAAAAACAAAAAGTTTAGTGCTGGGTGGTATCGGGAAAATCCATCATGCTTCATGAAAAACCCTCCTTTCCAATAAAAATACTCCCCATAGGGCAGTACGCCATAGTGATGAATTGGTTTTGAACTGCCTCTTTTCTCCAATACTGCACAGAAAATTCACAAAATGCGACAGCATTCCGTGAATTTTTTTGTTTGTCTCGAAGAAAAGTTGCTATTTCAAAACTGCGTAGCACCCTAAAAAGGCGAATATTTGTGCCAACCAAGGCAAAAAGCGCAGAAATACTTTGTGTATTTCGAGCATTTTTAACGCAGGATGGCGCAGATAAGCGCTTTTTAGGGCATTTTATCACTATGGTGTACTGCCCAAAGATGGGGAGTTTTACACACAAAAAGCCACCACCCGACTTTCCCCAAGAGTCCGGTGATGCCAATACAGTCTGTGTTCCGGCTCCGGACGCCTGATGCAAAAAGCCTTCTCAGATTTCTCCAATGACTTTTTGCGGCATAATGTCCGTCTACGGCGGCTTGGTACCGCTGGGATATACCCATTCCTGTTTTCCTGTATCGGTTACATTTTTATTTAGTATAGCACAGAAATCTCTGCTTTACAAGAGGAGAAATTTACCGGTCTGCGGTGCCGGTGTAGGTGAAACGGTCCCAAGAAAGAACTGCAGGCAATTTCTCTGTTAAAATCCGGTCTACATCCAAAAGCAGAGGGAAGTCCGCAAGATTCACTTCTCCTTTGGCGGCCCGGATTTTGATGGCGCGGGCAACCCGCACGGCGACAACCAAAGATTCCAGTGTGACACCTTGCAGTTTTTCCGTGGCTTCTTCCAAAGAATCGCCCTGACCTAACAAAATGCCGATTTGTCGGGTACGTCCGCCGTAAACTGTAACATATAAATCCCCGGCGCCAACGCACAGATTGTCCAAATGCCATGCGTTTTGCAGTTTTAGCAGTTTTGCCATTTCCTTAACGCTTTGCCCAAAGACGGCGGCTTGGGAATTAAAATGGAGAACATCGGATTGGAAGACCTTTCGGTTCATACCGATGGTAAGCGCCACCGCCAAAGCGTAGCCGTTTTTCAGAGCCACGGCGCTTTCAATGCCCGCCACATCTTCCGTAATGCTGATGTGGTAGTAGTCAGTCTGCATTGCCTGCCGGAGAAATTCCAAAGTCTTCAAATCTTCTCCGCAGAAGGTGACTTCCGTCTGGTCGTGAGCAACCAATTCATAACTGGTGCAAGGTCCGCCGATGGCATATAAATGCCGGGTAAGACCTTTTTTGTTTAATTTCTGTTTCCAAACTTCCGGATAGGTAATCAACGTGCCATCAGGGCAATCCATAAGACCTTTGGTAACGGTAATCACGGGGGTGCTTTCGGGGATTTTCGGCAGGACGCAGTCACCGAACCAATCCACGCCGAAACTGGAAACGCCGCCGATGATAAAATCTGCGCCTTGGATGGCTTTTTCCATATCCTCCACTTGGTAATAGGAAATGCCTTGGGGGAAAACCCGGGTAAATTTGGGATGGCGGTTGGTTTTTTGACAGGAGTGGATAATCTCTCGGCCCAGCGGCGTGCCCACAATGCGTACAGTGTTGCCGTTTTCCCGGGCAGGAAATGCCAGCGCCGAACCCATCATTCCTGCGCCGATAATCGTAACGGTAAGCATAAAAATACCTCCTTTGACATTTATAATATTATATCACGAAATAAAGGGAACTGTAAAGGGGATTCATAGGAAATGGCGGTTGACTTATGTAGGGGAATATGCTATTTTGAACAAGGAAAGATGTAAAAACTTTTTTAGAAAAAGTTTTTACGAAACAGGAGGAAATGCTATGCATTACACAGAACGAAGATTAAGTTTTCCGCTGAAAACGTTGGACCGCTGCCGGGTTTTACAGCAGCAGGAAGTAACAGGGTGGCGGTATCTGCCCTGCGAGTATAAAGTAGGCAATGAAATTCCCGATTGGAGAAACGAACCTTTTATGGATTACGACGGCAATGGCCGTTGGAGCAAGGAAGGGGATAAGCACGCATGGATTTGCACCCATATTGTTGTGCCGGAAAGTTGGCGGGGGCAACACGTGCGTTTTCACCTCAATAACAACGGCGACGGAATTTTAGGCCGGGAAATTGTGGCTTATATCGACGGAAAGCCAGTGCAGGGTATGGATAAATTCCATGTAGACTTGGAAGTTTCCCAGTATACAGAGTTTGATCTGGCGCTGTATGCCCATTCCGGCAGACTGGGTATTGCAACAGATTTTTCTGCCCATTTGCAACTGATACATGACCAGTGTGAGGCGCTTTACTACGATTTTAAAGTACCCTATGATATTTTGATGATTACCAGCGAGGGTGAGAAGTCCCACGGAGATTTGGTGCGGATCCTATATAAAGTAGTAGATGCCCTGGATCTGCGCGCTCCCGGTAGCGCGGAATTCTATAATAGTGTGGACGTTGCCCGCAAATGCATACAGGAAGAACTGTATGATAAATATGCTGGTGACGGCCCGGACACCTTGGTGTGTGTAGGTCAGACACATATTGGCTTGGCGTGGCTATGGACATTGGCGCAGACGCGGGAGAAAGTTCAGCGCTCCTTTGCCACAGTGGTAGAACTTATGCGCCGGTATCCCCAGTATCGGTTTATGGCATCCCAGCCGCAAATTTATCAATATTTGAAAGAAGAAAGTCCTGAAACCTACGAGCAGGTGAAGGCGCTGGTTAAAGAGGGACGCTGGGAAGCAGAGGGCGGTATGTGGGTCGAAGCCGACTGCAATTTGACCTCCGGTGAAAGTCTGGTACGTCAGTTCTTACACGGCAAGCGGTTCTATCAGCAGGAATTCGGTGTTGACAGTCACATTATGTGGGCGCCGGATACCTTTGGCTTTACCGGCGCTCTGCCCCAGATTATGCAAAAGAGCGGGGTAGATACCTATATTACCAATAAACTCAACTGGTCCCAGTGGAATCCCTTCCCTCACCAGTTGTTTACCTGGCAGGGTATTGACGGTACAGATGTGAAAGCGGTGCAACTGACACAGCAGAAAAAGGTGCGGGATGGCAAACCGCAACTTTACACATCTCTGGACTCCCATTTAACCCCTTCCAACGTGCGGGGGTCTTGGGAACGGTTCTATCAGAAGGAACTGACCGACGAAGTGCTTCACGTTTACGGTTACGGTGACGGCGGCGGCGGCCCCACCGCAGAAATGCTGGAATTAGGCACCCGGATGCAAAAGAGTATCGGTTTCTGCCCGAAAATCACCTTTGAAACCTTTGACAGTTACATAAAGCGGAACTTGAGCATTTGGAAAAACCCCCATACGCCGATTTACCGCGGTGAACTTTATTTGGAAGCCCACAGAGGCTGCTTAACCTCGATTGCTAAAATCAAACGGCTTAATCGCAAATGTGAATTTGCTATGCACAATGCAGAATTGTGGGCAAGCGTAGAGCAGAAACTGTTGGCTGGCAACTATCCCCAGGAGCAACTGGATAAGCAGTGGAAAGTGCTTTTGGCGCATCAGTTCCACGATATTCTTCCCGGCTCCAGTATTCAGGCAGTAAATGATTTGGCAGTGGAAGTGCTGACAGATATCCAAAATGAAGTTTCCGGCGTTGCCCAAAGCAAATTGGAAACCATTGCGAAGAATGTAAAAACCCAGGGTGGTCTGTTGGTATTTAACCCCAACGGTTTCCAAAACAGCGGTTATGTTACGGTGGACGGCAAGAAGGTGTTTGTGGAAAACATTCCCGCCAATGGCTGGGCTGTGGTTACCCCCAAAGAACCGGAAAACAGCGTAACCGTGGGAGACCGGATGCTGGAGAACAAGTTCCTGAAACTGACCTTTGATGAAAACTACAATTTGATTTCCGTATTCGATAAAAATGCAAAGCGGGAAATTGTAGATGGGAAAAAGGGTGCGTGCAACCGTCTGGAAGTATTTGAAGACTATTCCCACGATGAATTTGATGCATGGGAAATCAAAGGATACTACCGTGAAAAAGTTTACTATATCGATGATGTGCAGTCTGTGGAAACAGTAAACGAGGGCGGCAGAGCCGGCTATAAGATTGTCCGCAAGTTTATGGATTCTGTGATTACCCAAACAATTTGGATGTATGAAGATACCCAAAACGTGGACTTTGAAACGGAAGTGGACTGGAAGCAGGAACACCTTCTTCTCAAGGCCGCATTCCCGGTACAGATCAACTCCGACCGGGCAACCTACGACATTCAGTTCGGCGCATTGGAGCGTCCTACCCACTTCAATGATTGTTACGACCAGGCAAGATTTGAAGCCTGCGGCCAGAAATTCTGCGATTTCGGCGAACACGATTACGGCGTAGCAATCCTCAATGACTGTAAATACGGTCACGCCATCCACGAAGGTATTATGCGGTTGACTTTAATCAAGTCCGCTACATTCCCGGATAAAGTGGGCGACCGTTGCCACCACATTTTCACATACAGCCTGATGCCTCACGTGGGAGATTACCGCGATGCCGGCGTTTTGCAGCGGGCATATGACCTGAACAACCCCATGACTGCAGTTAAAGTGGGCGAGCAAGACGGTGTACTTCCTCAGCAGTATGCTTTGGCGCAGGTGTCCCGGAAAAATGTGATTTTGGATACGGTGAAGAAAGCGGAAGATTCCCAAGCCCAGATTTTCCGTATGTACGACAGTGCGAATCAGCGTTGTGAAGTCGTTGTGACCTTTGGCTTTACCCCCAAACGGGTTTGCCTGTGTGATTTGATGGAAAAAGAACTGGAGGAATTGACTGTTTGTGATAACAGTGTAACCGTTCCGGT
>JAZOXE010000115.1:0-3013 GCA_045659525.1 Faecousia sp.
GCAGGCGCTCGGCGTGTTCAAAAGAGAACTCGCGTTCTGGGCCTGCGACAGATACCAGCAGTACAGTTGTTTTCTTCGCGGCCATAGCTTACTCGGCGTTCTGAAGGTCAGTAAGAGGATTGAAGTCGGTGGGGGTAAGAATTACCAGTCCGTTGGAATAATTCTCGGCGTAGTTCCACTGGAGCAGGTTGTAATCCTTCGCGTCATAGTTTCCGTGCAGTTTGCTACCCACATAGAAGCCACGAATAGGGATAGGATAATAAGTGCCAGTAGTTTCGCCAGCGATAGCCTCAATACGGCCATTCTCATCAAAGAGGAACACACCGAGGTTTCCGGCGTTGGCCTCGCAAGCCAGTTCTTTGAGAGCGGTTGCAACTGACTGGGGAATACCCCTCAACTGACCTTGGAACTGGATAGGCTGCTCACCGAGAACGGTAGGGATGCCGCCGAGGTCATCATTGCCGCCACCCGAAACACGCGGCTCGCCGCCACTGTCTGCCGGGGCGTAAATGTAAGGGGTAACAACAATCTTTTCACCGTCCTCTGCGGAAAGTTTTGCAGTCCACGAAGCCTTCAAGAGAATTGAATCGGTCGAAGTGAAACTGTTACGTGTGCCGTTTGACTTCACAAGACGCATAAAAGCGGCCTTCTGAATCTGACCGAAGGTTTCCTCGCAAGCAACATTGGGAACATCGGGCAGCGATGCGGCAGCGGGACAAGAACAAATAAGTGCCATTTTCTAACTGTTATAAATTTAAGTTTTACTTGGGTGCTGGTCGGCTGACCCATTGCCGCCGAGCGCAAATATAGTTATTTTTTTGAAAAGTCGCGTATTTTGGCGATAAAATCAAAAAAGGTATAATTTATTATCTCGTTTCTATAAGCCCGAAATAGGGGCGTTTTTGAGCCTTTCCGGGTTTTATCGCACCTTAACTCCCCTACTGGCGTATCCGTAGGGCAGCGCGTTCCCGTCAGCTATTTCCTTTTCATATACCCCGGTCAGCGCATCCTCAAGGTCATCGTGCTTGTTTGCAACAAATGCCCGGAGAAATCCGACAATGTGCGCGTATGCTTTCGGAAATCTCTCCTGCCAGCCGAAAGGCATAATGACGGACTGATTTACGAATGGAGCATTGCTTACTATGCGGCTCTCCTTATTAGCGCCTTGATAGAACGGGACGGTAAGCGCACGCACCTTTTTCTTGACGGTCTTTTCAAACTGGCTTCCTCCGTTGTTGGCCTCTATCCAAGCCTTCTGCACCCCGTTTTCGTTTATCTGCCGGGGCACTGTTACCGCCGTTACGTCAGTGCCTTCATCGGTCAAGATAATATCCGTAACAAGCGCGTACAGTATCGGCTCCCAGCGCTTCTTGCTTTCGTTCCAAGCAGTATTTGCACTTTTGTAAATATCGTAGCTTATTGAGGCAAGAAAGTCGCTGCCCTCGTCTGCGACATCAACGTAGCACCCGCTCCGCACGTAAGTCCCCCAATCGGCTTTTTCAACCCAAGTCTTGAAAGGCTGGTACAGTTTGCCCTCGGCATTACCGGGATTCCCTTGATACAAGCACTCAAAGCCCACCGGGTCTATCGCCCTCTGCGCTTCCAGTCGCTCAATACTATGCCGCGCCCCCCAAAGCGGTTCGCCAGGCCCTCGGTCATCCAGTTCAGTAGGAGCGCTGCGTTTAATAGCTTCATAGTTAACCAGCACCCACGCCCCCGGCGATATGTTGTCAAAGTCGCTCCAATATTTCGCTTCTACCACCTGCTCGCTATCCATAATCCGCCCGATTATATCTTCGGGATGCCAGCGCGTGAATACTATTAGCTGCTGACTGTCATTGTGCAGACGGGTCAGTACTACTTTCGTGTACCAGTCCCAAGCGCCCTCACGGATAACCGGGGAGTTAGCTTCCTGCGCATCTTTATACAAGTCATCCAGTATTATGACATCGGCGGTCTTTGAGGTAAGAGAGCCACCGCGCCCGACAACTCGCAGACTGCCCGCGTGCCCGACTACTTCAAAGACATCGCTATTCCGCAGGTAGTTTGTCGCAACGGTTACAACATTGCTCCTATTAAGCACCGTATCGGGGAAGATAGCACGATACTCATCACTGTCAATTATGCGCTGGCAGTCGCGGTTGAAGTCCTTTGCCACCGTTGCTGCATAGCTGGCAATTATTATCTTCTTATCGGGGAAGTGGCCCAATATATCACTCGGCAGCATCCTTGAACTGCCTTCTGATTTCCCGTGTTGAGGAGGCGCTTGGATAATTAGCTTCTTTATCTCCCCTTTGGCAAACTTGTCCAGCACCCGGTAATATGAGCGATGAAACGGCGTAACAACGAAGCCCGGTTTCATATACTGGGCGAAATACAACAAGTGCCGCCTCGCACCTTCTTGTCGCCAAAGGTCGGAGCGGTCACGAATTGCAACTATTTCCCGGTCAGTCATTTTTGTTCAGCGCGTCAAGCACCTGCGCCAAAAGGTCATCCGGCACACGGGCAAGGCTTATATTCGCGTCAACCTCATCGGCCTTTACTTTGGCGTTAAGTTCCTGCGTCACGCGATTCTGCCAGTGTTCCGGGTCGCGGTTAACCAGTGCAAAGATAACCGCCGTTGGGCTTGGCATTATCCGCTTCGTGGTTGTTATCATTTTCTTAACCCTCGGCGCTTCGGGATTGCGCGGGTCTTGCTCATACTCCGTGCGCGTTTCTTCGTAGGTTTCGCCGCAGATAAGTGTCTTTAGGCTCTTGCGGGCATCGCGTAAGATACCCTCCATTTCCCAATTCTCATACTGCCTGCGAGCCTCTTTAATTCTCTCGGAAAACTCCGTGTTTTCCTTTAGCCAAGTGTAGAAAGTGTCAAGGTTGATACCGCCTTTCGCGGCAGCTACTTTGTTACTGTCGCCGTTGGCTATTGCGTCAACTATATCCTGCACCCGGTCGGGCGTGTACTTTGTCGGTCTTGCCATAGTAGTTTAGATAATTAGAAATACCGCCGTATAGGTCG
>JAZOXE010000116.1:0-24123 GCA_045659525.1 Faecousia sp.
AGGCATACTGATTGCCGTCAGTTGTGTCCTTGCCGCAACCGTCCCCGCTCCCATTAAGTGGGTAGGATGCGGTCTGCTGGCCCTTTGTGGTATTTTGCTTATCATATTGGGAATCCAAAAAAGCAGAAAACTGCAGGCGCAAATCGATGCCTTGATGCAAAAATACTACGGTCTTGCCCCTATCCGTTGGGTAGAAGAAGCCGGCATTTACGCCCGGTCGCAAAATGCCTATCTTCAGGCTCTTTCTGCCAGGCAGACAGAACTTGCGGATTACAACCGGAGAAAAGAAGAAAACCGGGAAGCGCTTTGCGCCCTTACCGGGGATTTGACGCCTTTGCAATACGAGCAAGCATGTCAGGCGCAAAGTCTGCGCCATCGCAATTTGCGGGATTTGGAAGAAAAATACCGTCAGGCCGAAGCGCTGGTAGATGCTATGTCCTCCGCAAAAAAAGAAGTATCTGCCCCCACTTTCCCCGACACACTTTCCTTGTCCGTCCAAGAAACCAAACAAAAACGCATGGAAAATGACCGGGAAGAAAATAGCCTGCGTCATCAGATAGGCGTGTGTTTGGGACAGATGGAAACATTGGGAGCGGAGCAGTCCCTGAAAGAAAAGAAAAATGCCCTTAATTCCCGGATCGATGCTTTGGAAACCCATTACGCCGCACTGACGCTGGCTTTGGAGAATTTAGATGCCGCCGCCCGGGAACTGCAACGGCGTTTTGCTCCCAGAATCTCCCAAAAGGCCCAAGAATTCTTTGCCCGACTCACCGGCAACCGCTATAACCGCCTCACTCTTTGTCAGGATTTGTCTTTGGAAACAGCCGCAGAGGGAGAAACCACACTGCGGAGCAGTTTGTGGCGCAGCGAGGGTACGGTAGACCAATTATATCTGGCTTTGCGTTTAGCTGTCTCCCAAGAATTAACCCCCGATGCGCCGGTGATTTTAGATGACGCTCTGGTACGGTTTGATGATGTCCGTATGGCAACCGCCATAGAAATTCTGAAAGAGGAATCTATCCGCAAGCAAGTTATTTTGTTCACCTGCCAAAAGCGGGAAACCGAAATCTAAAAGGAGTCTGATATGGAAATTATTTCTACACCCCACGCCCCTGCCGCCATTGGCCCATACAGTCAGGGGTATTGTGTAAACGGACTGGTTTACACCTCCGGTCAAATTCCCATCAACCCCGGAACCGGGGAAATCCCCCAAGGCATCGAAGCCCAAGCCCACCGAGCCTGTCAGAATGTGGAAGCGGTTTTACTTGCCGGTGGCAGTTCCCTTGCCCAAGTTTTCAAAACCACCTGCTTTCTCCGGGATATGGCGGATTTTGCCGATTTTAACCGGGTATATGAGAAATATTTCTCTTCCAAGCCTGCCAGAAGTTGTGTGGCAGTTCGGGAACTTCCCAAAGGCGTTTTGTGTGAAATCGAGGCCATTGCAATTCAGTGAAAACGCGCGATAAACCCTAATTCAACCTGAATAAGAGGTGTTTTCTGTGTCTGTACGTTTGGCAAACCGGGAGGATATCCCGGAAATCTTATCCATCTATGCTCCCTATGTTTTGGATACCACCTTCAGTTTTGAATATACTGTCCCCAGTCTTTCGGACTTCACCCAACGCTTTGACGCCATTACAGCGCAATTTCCTTGGCTTGTTTGGGAGGAACGAGGCCAGATTTTGGGCTACGCCTATGGCAGTCTGCCCTTTGAACGAGATGCATACGCCTGGTGCTGTGAAGCCTCGGTTTATCTGCGGCAAGACGCAAGAGGAAAGGGTTTGGGGAAAGAACTGTACCGGATTTTGGAGTCACTGTTAAAGGCGCAAGGTTACAAAACCCTTTACGCCATTATCACCTCCCAAAACCAGGCCTCCCTCGCTTTTCACGAAGCCGTTGGTTACAAAACGGTGGCAAGTTTTCCCAACTGCGGCTACAAAAAAGGCGCTTGGTTGGGAACAGTCTGGATGGGGAAAAGTCTTGCCCCTTTGGATAACCCCACAGAAAAACCCATGATTTTTCCGAAGTTGCTGGAAAAAAATGGATATTTGTCGGATTATTTCCCGGATTTCCCTCTTTCCTACGGAGAAAAAATGTGATATGCTATAGGTGGAAAATTTCAGTTAAGGAGATGTTGCTATGTACTTTCAGAAAAAGCGCTGTATCGCCATGCTTTTGGCCGGTGGTCAAGGTAGTCGGTTGAAAGTTCTTACGGAGAACACTGCAAAACCTGCCGTTCCTTTCGGTGGCAAATACCGCATTATTGACTTTCCACTGAGCAACTGCGTTAATTCCGGCATTGACACTGTGGGTATTCTCACCCAGTATCAGCCCTTGGAACTCAACGAATACATCGGCAACGGTCAGCCTTGGGGGCTGAATAAATCCCACTGTTGCGCGCAAGTACTGCCACCTTACGAACGCCACGACCGGAAAAGCGGTTGGTATAAAGGCACCGCCAATGCCATTTATCAGAACCTGGCATTTATCGACCGGTATCAACCGGAATATGTGGTAGTATTGGGCGGCGACCATATTTACAAAATGGATTATGCCGCTATGGTGGCATACCACGAAAAGACCAACGCCGCCTGCACCATTGCTGTGCGGGACGTGCCTATAGCAGAAGCCAGCCGTTTCGGCATTATGAACACCAATCCCGACGGCTTGGTTTATGAATTTGAAGAAAAACCGAAAAACCCCAAGTCCACCAACGCTTCCATGGGTATTTATGTATTTAACTGGAAAATCCTGCGGGAGTTTTTGATTGCGGACGAGGAAGACCCCCAGTCTGACAACGACTTCGGTAAGAATATCATTCCGAAACTGCTTGCCGCAGGCCACAAACTGATGGCCTATACCTTTGACGGCTATTGGATGGACGTAGGTACCATTGAATCTCTTTGGCAATCCAATATGGACCTGCTGGGTAAAAATCCGGTGTTTGATATCCGGGGCGATGAGAAATTCAAAATCCGCGCCCGGAATAATGCCCTGCCCTCCAGTTACATTGACAGTAGAGCAAACACGGTAAACTGCTTTATTGCCGAAGGTTCTGAAATCTACGGCACTGTCCGCCACAGCATTATCTCCACCGGTTGCTATGTAGGTGAAAATGCTTTGGTGGAAGATTCCGTTGTAATGCCCGGCGCAGTTATTGAATCCGGCGCCATTGTCCGCCACGCCATTTTGGGCGAGGACAGCCGGGTATGCGCCGATGCCGTCGTAGGCGGTGCATTTGCTCCAAACGAAACGAAGAAAATCAGCGTCACCCAGAAAAACGCCCAGGTAGAAGCAGGCACCGTTCTGCTCCCCGGAGAAATGCTGTAAGGAGGGATTTGCAATGAGTGTAGTAGGCATTATTTTTGCTAACATTTACGACAGTTCCTTAGGGGAACTGACCAACAAGCGTACCATGGCCTCCCTGCCTTTTGGCGGCCGTTACCGCCAGATTGATTTCCCCCTTTCCAATATGACAAATTCCGGTATCCGCCACATTGGAATTATTTCCCTTTTTAACTATCAATCCCTTTTTAACCACATTGGCTCTGGCAGTCAGTGGGATTTGGAACTGCGAGAGGGCGGTTTGGAATTTTTAACTCCCTATTCCTTGGGTAATCAGCAAGGCCATTTGCGGGGTAAAATTGAAGCCCTGGACTCCGCTTTGGATTATCTTCAGCACGGTGGTCAGGAAGACTATGTTGTGCTGGCAGACTCCAGTGTTCTGTGCAATATCGATATTAATAAAGTGGTAGAATCCCATATTGCCTCCGGGCGGGACATCACCGTTGTTACCAAAGCCGGGATTGCAAATGGCACAAAGCAATTGGATTTGGCTTTGCATCTTAACCCCCAAGGGGATATTGACGATTTGGCGGTGGACTATGCCGCCGCGCCGGATTATTTGGCCTCCATGGGACTGTTCGTTATCGCCCGGGACTTGCTGATCCACCATGTGAAAGAGTGTGTGGCCCGCAATCGTTACCGCTTCGAGCGGGATTTCCTTGCCCGGCAGTTCTATGAGGGAAACTTGTCTGTAAATGTCTACCCCTTTAAAGGTGTTACCATTTATGTAGAGTCCACCGAAGAATATTACAAAGGAAATTTAGCCATCATCGACGAAAATATCCGCAAGGATTTGTTTGGCGGCAATCATCCCATTTACACCCGGGTTCGGGACCGGGCACCCAGTTACTACGGTGAAAACTGCCGAATTGAAAACTGTACCGTTGCCGACGGCTGTGTCTTGGAAGGTTCTGTGCGCAATTCCGTGCTTTTCCGCCAAGTTTCCGTAGGCGCCGGCGCAGAAATTGAAGACTGCGTTGTTATGAATGACACGGTAGTCGGAGAAAATTGCTACTTAAAATGCGTAATTTTGGACAAAGACGTGGTGGTACGTCCCGGCTCCAAACTCATTGGCACACCTGCCAATCCGGTAATTCTAAAAAGAGGAGAAATCGTATGAGAATTGCTATGCTTGCCTCCGAAGGCGCGCCTTTTGTCAAGTCCGGCGGCTTAGGAGATGTGATGGAGGCTTTGCCCTCCGCGCTGGCAAGGATTCCGGGAAATGAAGTGATTTTACTTCTTCCCTATTACCATAAAATCAAAGCAAATCCCGCCTATGAAACGGAATTTATTACCCAGTGTAATGTCCGTTTAGGTTGGCGAAACCAGTATGCCGGGATTTTAAAACTGAAAAACCCGAAAAACAATGTGCAGGTTTATTTTATCGATAATCTTTATTACTTCGGAGCGCCGGGACGCGCCATTTACGGCGATATCGATGACGGAGAGCGATTTGCCTTTTTCTCCAAAGCTTGCTTGGACGCTCTTGTAGCGCTGCGCTTTAACCCTGAAATTATCCAGTGTAACGACTGGCAGACAGCGGCCGTTCCGGTAATGCTCCCTGCCCAGTATTATCAGGATTTCCCCGATTGCCGATGTATGTTTACCATACATAACATCGAGTATCAGGGTTGGGCCCGGGGCGACTTTTTTGATGACGTTTTGGCGCTGCCGGAATCCTTCCGGGAGAAACTGGATATGGATAACAGCGTAAATATGCTAAAAGGTGCTATCACCACCGCCCATACCGTTACCACGGTTTCTCAAACCTACGCCCGGGAACTGATGTACCCCTACTACGCCCATGGTCTTGACGGCATTTTATGTCAGAACGCCGATAAACTTTTGGGTATCACCAACGGAATTGACACGGATGTCTTCAATCCCGAAACCGATAAGGCCCTTCCCAAAAACTATTCCTATAAGAATTTAGTCAGCGGAAAGGCCGCCTGCAAAGCCGCTGTGCAAAAAGAAGTGGGACTGCCGGTAAAGAAAAATGTGCCTTTAGTCGTTATGGTCACCCGGCTTGCCGGGCATAAGGGACTGGATTTATTGAAATACGCTATGCGGCAACTGCTTTTGGATGAGGAGTTCCAGTTCCTGCTGTTAGGTACCGGAGAAGGCCAGTATGAATCCTTCTTCCGGGAATTAAATGAAGAATTCCCCCAGAAAGTGGCCGCAAAGATTACCTTTGATTTGAATCTTGCCGCCCGGATTTACGCCGGCGGTGACATTTACCTGATGCCTTCCAAAAGCGAGCCTTGCGGTTTAAGCCAAATGAACGCCATGCGCTACGGCACTGTCCCTGTAGTTCACGCCACCGGCGGTCTGAAAGATACCGTTCCACCGGCAGATGAAAACGGTGAAAACGGCTTGGGATTTACTTTCCAAAGTTACAATGCCCACGATTTTATGAGCGCATTAAAGCGGTGTTTGCGGCTGTACCGGGAAGACTTGCCGGGATTCCACAAACTCCAGCGCCGGGGTATGCAACAAGATTTCTCTTGGGAAAAACCCGCCGCCCGCTATATGGAAGTCTTTACGCAAATGCGAAAGAACTAAACCTTTCCGGGGCAGTCCTCTGCCCCGGTTTTTAACAGATAAATACCCTTTTACTGTAGGAGCACTTTATGCGTATTCTATTTGATTCCAAAAAAGAAATACACAAATCTCCCTTTGGCACGCTGACGCCGGGACAGATTTGTTCTTTGCATATTCATATCCCCACCCGGTTGGATGCAGTTGTCGTATCCTGCCAAATCCTTCGGGAAGACGGCTCTCCCTATGACGCCTTTCCCCTTTGCCGGGAAGACACCTTGGGAGAATACACTGTTTTTGGCGGAAGTTTTTCCCTCTCCCTGCCGGGACTGTATTTCTACTTTTTCCAGGTAGAAGAGAAAAACAACCGTTTTCGGCTATACCGTGTTGGAAACGATACCAATATGGAAGCCGGAGAATTGTGGCAAGTCAGTTGTATCCCGGAGGATTTTACTACGCCGGATTGGGCCAAAGGGGCTACCATATATCAGGTTTTCCCCGACCGATTCTGCAAATCCGGTTTTTGTGACCTTACCGGGAAGTTGGAGCCCTATACATTCCATAGTCATTGGCGGGAGGAAGTTTTTTGGCAACCTACGGAAGACGGAAAGGTATTAAACAATGATTTTTACGGCGGTAATTTCCGGGGTATCACAGAAAAAATGGACTATATCGCGTCGATGGGGACTACTATTTTATATCTTAACCCCATTAGCAAAAGTTTCTCCAGCCACCGCTACGATACCGGCGACTATAAAACGCCGGACCCTATGCTGGGCACTATGGAGGACTTTTCCGCTATGTGCAGAGCCGCCCATGAACGAAATATCCGGGTGATTTTAGACGGCGTTTATTCCCATACCGGGGATAACAGTCTGTACTTTGATAAAAAAGGCACATTTGGCAATCAGGGTGCGTACGCATCTGCTGACTCCCCCTATTACTCTTGGTATCAATTCAAAAACTACCCAGAGGAATATCTGTCTTGGTGGGGTTTTGATACCCTGCCCACAGTTAACAAAAATTCTCCGGATTTTATCCGCTACATCATTACCGATGAAGATTCCGTAGTAAAACACTGGCTGAATGCCGGCGCTGACGGTTTCCGTCTGGACGTGGTGGATGAACTGCCGGATGCCTTTGTTGCCCTTCTTAAAAAGGAAATTCGGAAAACAAAACCGGATGCGTTACTCATTGGCGAGGTTTGGGAGGATGCTTCCAATAAAATTGCTTACGGTGTGCGGCGGCGGTACTTTGTAGATGGTGTGCTGGACAGTTGTATGAACTATCCTTTCCGTACCGGAATTATCAATTTTGTTAAAGGCGCAGATGGCGGAAATGGGCTGAAAGATACGGTTCTGACCATTTTGGAAAACTACCCGCCGCAAGTGGCTTGCTGTAATATGAACCTTTTGGGAAGCCACGATACCCCGCGGATTCTTACGGCACTGGTAGATGATTTTTCCGGCAGCCGGGAAGAACTTGCAAAAAGAAAACTCTCGAAAGCAGACCGGATTTTGGGTGTCAAGCGGCTGAAAGCCGCCTCCTTCCTTCAGTATTCACTCCCGGGAAGTCCCAGCCTTTACTACGGTGATGAAGCCGGTATGGAAGGCGGAAAAGACCCCTTTAACCGCCGCACCTATCCTTGGGGACAGGAGGATGCCGGCCTGATTGACCACTATCGGAAATTAGGCGCTGCGCGAAGAGAAAATCCCGCTATGGCATTGGGCGATTTAACATTCTTCCAGGCCGATGAGGGAAAAATCGGTTTTGTCCGGCAAAAAGACGGCGAGACTTTACGGTTTTATGTAAACTGCAGTGGCGAAGATTGGGTATGCGCAGGCAAACATTTACTCCTTGGAGAGGGCATAACAAACCTGCCGGACAATCGCTATATCCTTGCCCCCTACGGTTTTTGTATTACGGAGGACATCTAAATGGAACAGGAAATTTTTATTAGCGGTTACTGCCGTACCACAGATGAAAGCCGTATGGTGACAGCGGAATTTGCAGATAACACCCTTTTGGATGTGGATTGCTGTTATCGAAACTGCCCCCACAAGCCAAACTGCACCATTGCCAAAAAAATAGAAGAATATCTCACATTGGAAAAATAGAAACGGAGCAGTCTTCGGCGCAATCACATTTACAAATATTGGGGACGGGTTTCCCGGTCCTTATTGATAACAAAAAATGCCACCCCGCAGGGTGGCATTTTTCTATGTTGGGGCGAACCGTGTTCGCCTGTTTTATGCGTTATGCGTCCTTTAGCGCCCCCTGATTGTAGTGCATTGTACTAATTCCCAGTATTACTCCTAAAAAAGCATCTACCGCAGTAACCGTACCCACAATTTGCTCTGCGTAGGGAAATCCCCATATTTCTGCCAATGCAAAATACAGCGTTCCGGTTGCAGGCAGGATAATTTGCGCAATCCATTTGAGAACGTCATAGGCCCTATTGCTCATTTTCATAATTTCCTCCTTATGGTTTGTGAAAAGCCTCCAAATCTTCGATGCGGTGGTTGATTACTTTTACCTGTTCTTCCACCACCGGCATCCGCTTTGCAAAGCCGTTGTGCTCCCGCACTTCTCTGGTCAGTTCCTCTATCTTCGTATCTGTCACCGCCTGCGCCACCGCCGCAGCCTTCTCGGACTTTTTCGCTGTAGCAATGCAGGTGACCACTACGCCGGCAAGGGAGAGCCCACCTGTAATAAGCGCGACGACGATCGCCTCACTCATTTGTACACCTCCCTTATTCCATTCCCAGTAGTTTCCGCCAGGTTTTATTTTTAGCGGTAATCTCTCCGTCTACCCAACAGCGGTTATTCTCTTGGAATTTCAGCACGGCTCTTTCAAATTTTGACCCGGCAATGCCGTCTGCTTCACCCACTTGGGTATATCCCAAAGCGTTGAGTCTTTTCTGCACTGCCTTTACAGCCGGATGAGTTGTATTTTTACTTGCGGAAAGGGTAACGGTTTTGGATATCGTTTCCGGGCCTGCAATACCGTCAACTTTTGCGCCGCAGGCAGATTGTACATCACGGACGAACTGCTCCAGAGTGTAACCGCTCTGTTTCGGTTCATCATCCTTAAACACCACCCCCAGGTACTTGCAGATACCCTTTGCCAGTGCTTTGCCTACGACTTCAGGATTGTGAATAAACTCGTCGCAGTCCTTTTTGTTGGTGTGAAAACCCAGTTCACAATATAGCGACAGAGCATACGGTCCGGAAATCTCTGCCAGGTCCCGACGCACAACAAACACAGATTTATCCCCGCCGGGATATACTGCCTCTAATTCCGGTGCTACCGCATTAAATGCTTTTCGATATTTTTCGTTGTCGGCATAGAACATAAACATCAGATACCGAGTATCTTCATCCCACGCATTCGTATGAATAGGAACGTGGAGGTCTGCGCCGAAGTTGTTGGAATCCTGGCATCTTTTTGTTAGGCTCTGGTTTGCAATACCAATAAGCACTTCAATGCCACTTTGTTTCAAATATTTTGCACACACTTCCGCAATAGGTCTTGTGTGCTTGTCCTCATAGCAGCCACTATGTAGACACTTATTTTGTCCAACTCCGTGGTCGGACGGAGATAAGAATACTTTAGCCATTTTCAGCCACCTCCTCAGAAACTTCTCTTGCTTCAATCAATGTTTGGATTTCCATAAGGTTTTCGTCAGTTAAAACGCCTTCTTTGTACCACCCAGCAGAATACTGCATAACCTTGTAATCCGTTTCGCCGCCGTTAATCATTCGGCGCAGCGTATTCATAATGAATTCAGTAAAATTAAACATTTCGATTCCCCCTTAAATTGTCCCGCCTAAAGCGACAATCGCCGCCCGCAGTTCGTTTATTAACGCCATTGCATTTGCGTGGTAGGTCACTTCCACTGTCTTACCACTACTGTTTGAAAAACTAATTTGTGTTTGTGTCCCTTTCGCAATTAAACTTTCCAACGCTCCTAAATCGTGCTCGATAGGCGTCCTCAGTTTGTATACAAATTGAACGGGCGTGCCATTTGCGTGCTGCGTGACAAGATAGTCTTTAAAATCTTCCAAAGTAGTAAAATCTAAATCGCAGACATAGAAACGCCCACCACTGCTTAAACCTTTACTTGCTTTGTCGGGAATCGTTGCAATAGAATAACTTGAATTTTTCACAGGGTTATAATGCGAACATTTATGATAAATTTCTTGACCACCCTTAAAACTGTCCTCGGTCAAAATAAACACGCCGGGGCGACTGCCCGCCATTGCCCAGGATTCCGTTCCGTCAAAAGCAATATAGCCATAGGTCTGTGTATACTTGCCTGTTTCCCAATCAATTACCCCTCCAAAAGAAGCGTTGTAAGGCAAAGACACACTTACTGTCTCGCAGACAGAATCATTACAAATATCAATCGCGACTTGCTCGTGACCATATATATAACAAATATTCGTAGGCGTTGGCGTGCCTGCTATTTGGTCGGGTTCCAGCGTTATTTCCAAAATTACCGGTGTGTTGTAATCGGCGTTTATGGTTACGAAACTTCCGCTTTTTGTATCAATCAGGGAATCGGCTTTGTTTGACACATCGGGCGTTTCGCCGTCCTTTCCATCTTTACCTGGTTCACCTTTTTCGCCTTGTGCTCCATCAAACAAGCCGCTTTCCTTCGCCTCGGCAAGTTTTTCTTCCACCGCAGTCTCCATCTCTTCCCTTACTTGCTCCCACACCGGCAGTGTAGCGTCTGCGCTCTCATCTCCAGACGGATCTGCGCCTGGTTGGATTTCCCCCAGTTGTATCCACAAAGTGGGAATTACCAATGTGCCTTCTTCGTTGATGCCGTAAACGCCAACGGTCAGAGTACTGCCCTCCCGGCGCATGATCTCCCAGGGCACTGTGGTTTCCGACGTCACATCTATCCGGTCAATGGTTTTGCCCCCAGCCTGAAAAACAACCGTTTTTCGCAGGTTATCCCATTGGCTGTCAAAGGTAAAGGCGATTTCTAACCCCACCATACCGGATGTCAGGATGGGGACATTTTCTGCGGTAATCACCGTACCGCTTACGTTAACTTTAATCTTTTCCATTACTCTCTCCTTACAAATGGTCTTGCAGATATCAATGTAAAATTATCCCACGCCCGGTTCGGTAATTTTACCGTTACCTGGCCGGTTTTGACATCTGCTGTTAATGTTAAGGAAACATTTCCCGTAAAGTACACTTGCCCGCCCTGACCGATTTGCAGTACACCGTATATCATCGTTCCAAAGTTTGCGCCACCAAATAGAAAGATGGTTTGACGACTTGTTCCCCCCGCAAAGTCACTGAAACAACTTTGAATGGTAAGCGTATCTACTCCTTCAATATAAGTGCTTTGCATATAGCACCCATTGACGCAGGAAGAAGTGATGTTACCACCTACAGAAAGGTCACCATCTACACCTACCGGCACGTGGAACTGAAAATCCGTTTTCCCCCAATCAAACACCGGCCCGCCGGGATAAATGACAACCTCTTTGGTAACGGTTTCCAAGGAATCGGAAACCGTTACCGTCAAGATATAGGATGTTTCATAATCCAACCCGGAAAGTACCGTATCCATCTGATAACTGTTTTCTCCCAACGGCACCGTCAGGGGAATTTCTTCTCCACCGTCTAACCGGTACGTTACGGATAACAGATTTTCTGCCTCCCCGAAGTTTCCGGTATAAAAACTTCCCTTTAAACTTAACGGCGCATTCCCGCTTGCATCTATCCGCCCACCGACTACATTACAAGTGAGCCGCACATAGGGAATCAGATTCAATTGCACATCTTCCTGAGAAACATAGCCACGGCTGTCTTTGCAGCGGAAAGTCAAAACATTATTTTCTATCTTCTCCACTATATGCTCCGTGCCGGAAATCGGTACGCCGGAAACTGTCACTTCCTGCACGGTTGCACCTTTTTGTCCCTGGGTTTGAACCTCGCAACCAACGCTGCTGTGATAGCGAATGAATTGCTGGGCATCACCGGTCAAAGAAAGGGTATCCGGATTGACATCCGTTACCGTCACCTGCATCTCTGGTTTACATAACTCTTCTTTTGCCGAAACAGTAAATGTTGCCTGCTCTGCCCCGCCGATTTGGGTTTGCCCGGAATAGGTCTTGCAGGTTAAGGTGCAGATACCGGAACTCTGATTGGGAATTTCCCCGTAAAATATCTCCGGTAGGGTAAAGGCAATTCCCGTTTGGGTATAACATACTTCCTGGGAGGAAATCGCGCCATCTTCCGTTATGTATCCGGACAGATTGCCGAAACGGTAGGCAATACTATGGGAATACCCGCTGTTTTTCCGACTGACCGCAATGGTAGAAACCCCGCCAATGTAAGCGTCCGTCGCTCCCAATGTACTGGCTCTGTCAATGGCTGTCAGTTCCCAATTTCCCGCAAGTTCCATACTGGGAGGACCATATTGGTTGTAGGCCTTTACATTGGGGATGGAAAACCCATAAGAAAGCGTCTTTTTTCCGTTGTTATCGTGGGAAACTTCCACCTGTCCTTGGGCAATTACCTGGGTGACATTGTAAGGATACACATAGAAATCGAAATTCTGAATCCCAATTGTTTGATTCCCAAGTGTCACGTTCCATGTGTAGTCGTTACTGATAAACCGGTTGTTATCCGTATTACTGATAGTAAAGCGATAAGAAATCAAAGACGTATTACTTTGGGGATTTGTGGATTCCTGGGTAAGTGTCAAACTGATTTTGTACCCATTTGACCAGGACAAATAGCCATAGTCACCGGTGGAAACCGTTGTTGTCTGAATTGCCATATTCCCCTCCTAAATAAAATAACAGCCGGTTCGGCGGCTGTCTGTGTCATTTTCATAATCTTCAAATCGGGCATGTTCACCCACCATAAGGAAATTACGCACCTGCACATCCGTTGCGGTGACGCCTGCGTTATTGGCCTGCAAAATCGTCTCTCCGGCGCGGTGTACATACATTCCCGTATGGTCCAGTCGGTTTTCCATTTCTTCACCGGATTTTTGTATTTTCAGTCCGGCATCGGAGAACTCATAACCGGTCTGGGTTTTCACTTTGGTGGCACCGTCCGTAATTACCGTTTCCAGGGATAACTGCAGTCCATCGGTTTTCTGTGTTAATTCGGAAACTTGGCTTTTTGCGCTTTGAACTTCTGTCTCCTGGGAGGCGAATCGGGCGTTTAATCCGTCTACGGTTAAAGACAATTCTCCACTTTTTCCCGCCAAATCCCGGTTTTCCACTTGCAGTCCGTCAATGGTCTTTTTCAGTAACAGCATTTTACCCTGTAGCGCTTGATAGCGCTCTTCATTGGTAGCATCCCTTTGCCCCCGTAATCGATTGCCCGTACACTCCAAAACCGCGCTCTGCCCGGTCTGTTTACGGCTCATTACATAAAAAGTAATTGTTTTTCCGTTTCTGTCCGTCACGGTTATAATCTCGCCGGGGCGAATGTCACACTCTCCGGCAATCCGCACCTTTCCCGGTGTGTAAGATACCTCTTTCATTTCTTCATAAATGCTTTGGGCAATCACCGCCAAAGTTTCCGGCGTTTCCGCGCTCAATAACATATTTCCGGTAATAGTGTAGGTGTTCCCATCGGAAATGTCCGGGGGATATAATACGCCTACATCCTCTTCCTGACTCTGGATTTGCACCTTTTGGATGGGCGCGACCTGATAATCCCCATATTGCAGAGAATCCTGATAAAAATAGTTTTCCCCGCCGGGGGTAACCTCCTTGTCTGTTTGGGTGTACCAGCCAAATTCTATTTCACCGGCACAATTGGCTCTGCAAAACCGGTTGCAAATCTGTCCAATCCAGCCCATCAGGGTTCTGCCGGTAATGGACTGCGCGCCAAATGCCGGCACTTCCCAATCTCCGTTGGGAAGTGTTTGGGTTCTTAAGGTCAAACCGCAGGCGTTGCAAACCATAGATGCAAAGTCCTCCAACCGGTAAGGCCAGCCATCCAAGGCGTTTAGCCACTGGGAAAGGTCTTTTTCCAGCAAAATCACCCGGTCGTAGCCGGTGATTTTTAATCGGTTTGCACTGATGCGTTCCGGTTTTTCCAACTGGAAGATTCCCACCGGATACGTCTGCCCGTCTTGTTCACGGAAAAGGGTAATTACTTCTCCCGCTTGGGGAGAAAATATGCCGCCGGGGGTGATAAACTCTCCCTCCACCATAGATGCGCAAACAGAACCGGGTAACAAGTCCTCCCCACTGTTTACGCTTTCCGTAAGGGTAACGCCGGAAATGGCGTTACCCCCAGGAACTCCGGAGGAGAGGATTGTTCCGTCGGAAAACTGTATCATTGTCCGAATCATATCTTCCTCCTAACAACTGATAATCCGAAAACTGTAACCGCTCCAAAGACCGGTTGCGGCATTTTTCCAGGAGATACCGTATTTACTGCGATAGCAAACCGTTTCTTCTGTCACTTCTCCGTTTTCCCGGCTGGGATGTCCAAAGGTAAACGTAGGCGCATTGGGAAAAAGACTTTCCATATACTGCTTTTCTTCCTCAGTTAAATAACCGTAGGAAAAATCCCAACTTGCCACCTTATACCGGGCAACAATCCGGTGCATAACCCCGCTTTCATCCCGCCCGGAATCACTGCTGTCCAAGTCCTCGTAATTCACGCCGACGTCTTGGTCCGGCAGTAACATCGGTTTTCCGTTCACGGTAAAACGCTGTGTTGTTCCCCGCATACTATACCCCCTTCATCATAGACAGTTTTCGCTGGTATCGGGCAGTTGCCTGGCCGATGACTTCATCGCCGATGCGGATTCCCAACACCGCCTCCAAAATCTCCTGCTGAACCCCCAAGGATGCCGCCAGCGCCGCCTGCATCCCTTGATTTTGCCGGTCAAGCACATTGGCAACCGCCTCCTGAATGGTGGTCAAAGGGGCTTCCACGTTGGTGCCGTACCGTTGGTCGCCAACCATCGCCAAAAAGGGTCGGTTTGCCGGCAACACTGCCCCTTGGGCCAAATAGGGAATTTGGGGTGCCGTTATCGTTTTTAACTGAAAACCTAAACTTCTTCCACCCAACCCCGGCACCCAGGAGGGGATTGTAAACTTCAGACGGTTGACAGCCTGCACCACCGTATTAACCGCTTGTACCACGCCGCGAATGATGCCGTTGAGAAATCCGATGATGCCGTTTGCCATACTGCGGAAACCGGATGTAAGGGGATTTATCAAATTTCCTTTTACCCGGTTGTAAGTACCACCCCAAAGGCTCTCCAAATCTTTCCAACCGGTGTTCAGCGCAACCACACTTCCCATCAGTGCAGCCACCAACTGGCCCGTCATCATTATAGGCGCATCGATTCCGTTTAGGGCACTACCCCAAGAATCTGTTCCATCCCGCAAAAGCAGGAAAGCCGCCGCCACCACTCCGATAATCACCCCGAAATGTTGCACCAGTTCCTGATTTTTTGAAACCCATTCACCGATTCCAGTGAGCCGAATTTGCAGATTATTCAAGGTTTCAATGATTTTACTGCCGGTCCACTGGGCCAATGGTTTTAAGAAACTCTCCCATAGCCAGGTTGCTGTGGGTTTCAGCGCAATAATCACTTGATTGAGCACCCGCAACCCGGCGCTGACCAGATCCAAAAATGCAGGTAGTAACTGAGAAATTGTCCAATTTGCCAAAGGCACCAACAGATGAAACCACGCCCATTCCAATCCGCTGAACAGTTCCCGGCCAATGGGATCGATTGCCAAACGCAACCGGTTAAAAGCCTCCACTGCCGGTTTAAAATCAATCTCTTTCAGTGGGGCAATCAAATAGAGAATTTTGTCTACAATTCTCTGTAACTGTGGGGAAAGGGTGTCTTGCACTGTTGTGGGAAGCACCTCTGCTTTTGAAACGGAGGAGGCAGAACCGCCCCCTCCTGTCACAGAACCCAATCTTGTAATTTGGTCAAATCCCGCCAGTGTACGCTTTACAGTTTTTGCCGCGGTTCCCAATGCTTTTTGAGACGTGGTAGCGCTTTTCGTTTTTTTATCCAGGTTTTCTGTAGCGCTGCCACCTAAAAAGAGGACAGATATCACCTTCCCCAAAGCAGAAATCAGGCGATTTACCCCCTGCACACCTTGATTGATTATGGGTAAAAACGTGATGGCAATAGGCGTTGCCGCCTGCACAATACTGTCCCCCAGCGCAGAAAAACTTCTACTTAAAATGTTCAGTTCTTTCTGCAGTGTTTTTGCGGATACTGCCGTATCCTGCAGTACCGTCAATGTAACCGATAACGGTTCTTCTTTTTCATATATCATCTTTTCACCTACCTAAAATCCCATCAAGGAATAAACCGTATTTATTCTCCCAGAAGTTTTTGCAGCCGCGCCTGCTCCTGCAACTCCCAGGTTGTGTAGCGTTTGGGAATATCCACCGTTTTTTTGTTCTCCCGGTAGAAATCTTTTTCCCATTTTTCCAGGGGCTTTCCCCGGCGCAGTTTCTCCCGAATGGAAATAACGGTAGAAAGTTGTCCCTCCCCAATGGCGTGAAACCAGGAAAGGAATGTCCACCAATGCACAAACGGCAGGGCGCGGATTTCCTGCCCCGCCACCTTGTTCACATCGGCAACAATCATCGCCGCATCCTGCTCCCAATCCAAAAGTTTCCCAGTTGCCATTGGCGTTTCTTCCTTGCCACCGTTGAGAAACTGAACTAAAAATTCCATCGCTGCGGCAGTATCTTCCCGGGGAATTTCCTCCTCATAAAACAGCGCCAACGCTACTTCCCAACGCAGATATTCCGGTAAATCCGGATTTTCAAAATAGGAGAAGATTTCCAAAATATCCCGATAATCCCCGTGGATATGATAGGTTTTCCCTCCCAATATTGCTTGGGTGGGCAGTTCCCACCCGGTCATTGGGTGGCGCGGCGGTCTTTCGCCTTTTTCACCGCCGCCGTCTTAATTTCTCCGGCGCACTGTTTTGCGCCTTCCATCAGGATCGGCTCCAGGGCGCTGAAAAGATTGGTCACAACACGCTGTCCGTTTGTTGCCACCGCCAACAGATTTACGCCGTCTAAAATCGCATTAAAATCGTTCCACGGTCCGAAAATCCACCCAAGAATTTCTTTCATCTTTCCATCGGCTTGGGCCATCAGTTTAACCACCGACTCTCCGGTTTCTTCTCCGGAAAGTTCCTTTGCCTTTTGGGCAAGTTCTGCTTCCACCTGCCGGATTTTTTCCTCGGATTCTATAAACCGGGCGTAAACATTGGGGTCACCGGGATTAAACCGAAGTACACTGTTACCGTTAATGCGGTACTGCCGCATACCGCTGTCAAATTGAATCTTCTCCATATTTATCCTTTCTTTTACCGAATTTTCCCGGCTTTTCTAAAAGGGAAAAGCCGGGATTTTTTTACTGCGCCGGCGTAAAGATTTTGGTACTTACGTCAAATGTACCGGAAACCTTTTCTCCGGTATAATGGAGGGTAAAGGGAATCTGATAACCGGTGGTATCCCCGCCGTAAGCATTCACCTCGATATATGCCTCCTCCCGGGTAGCGGGATAGCCGTTTTCACCGTTGCCCTCCCAGAGTTTTACCTCTACTACCTGGGTTTTCAAGTCGTCCAGCACCAAATTGCCGTCGATAATTTCCTGCAAACGGGCAAAGATGTCGGAGGATGCCTCTGCATAGTAAGGTGTAATACTGCCGGTTTTTTCATAACCGGAAATTACCACCGACGTCTGCCCTAAAATGTTCTTCTTGGTATCTACCTGGGCAGACAGTTCGGGGCTAAACTCCTCCAAGTCTTTCCCCAAACGCTCATATACTGCCTCACCGTCTTTCGCGGTGTTCAAATAGTGCGCCAAATATTTTCGTTCAATTTTTGCCATGGTTTCACTCCTCAAATTTTTTTGTAAATTCTGCTGTGATTGTCACTGTGTACAGACCGCAAGCCACTTGAGATGCTTTTTCCAATCTGCCTTTTTCTGCCCGAATGCTCTCCTTTTCCGGGACATCACCAAATCCGGGGGTGTTTCCCAAAGCATTTTGGGTTTGCACCCAGGACTGAAACTGTAAAAGCCATTGGGCCTGCTCCCGGGCATCATCCTGCCCCGCCGCCACAAAGCGAAGCAGGAACGTATATCTGCAGTCTTCCTCGCGGTTTCCCAGCACATCCTGCCGGCGTTTAAGCACTTCCAATCCCTGAAAGTACAAACCGAAACTTCCCGGTTTGCTGTCCACATAATCAACGGAAACAGCGCCTTGCCATTGGGGATAAGTACAAAGCCAGGCCTGCATTTTTTCTAAATCCTGCATCTGATTCCTCCTAACCCGGGCAGTTTCCTGCCCGGGATTTTTTATAATTGGGGACGGGCGGTTTGCCGATGTCCGGCTTGGGTATGGCAGATTTCTCCCGCCAAACTGCAAACCCGGGTATAACTCACCTGCGTCAATCCCGGCACTGCCGCCGGCACAAATTCTTTCCATTGGGCAGGTGTGATCACCGGACCAACGCCTTCCATTACCCGGTCACCACAGCAAATTTTGTGCTTTTTACCGGGAACGATTAAAAGAAACTCGCAACCGGTTCGTTTCCCCAGCGTATCGATAATTTCTTCCTCTTGCACAGAGAAATAGCAGTTATGCAGTACCTGGCGGATTATCCGGTCTTCATCCCGGCGATAAACCGTTACGGTTTGACTGCACAGTCCGTATTCCGGCATCATCATAGGCTGCCCGCTCCCCGGTAAATATCCAAATATATGCCAGCGCACCGATATAACTGCCGTTGCAGACTGGCTGCGCTGTCCCCTTCGTAGTGAACAGAAACATTTCCCACTGTGGCACTGCGAATATCTTTACGCCTTGCGGCGGAGGCAATTGCCTCCGCCATGGCGCAAAGCGCCATTTTTTCCGATTCTGCGCCGGTGGATTCCACCCGGTAGCGCCTCTTTAATCTCTCCAGCGCTTCTTTCGCTTTTTGGGCGCATTCAGGAAATTGTTTTTCTGTAATGGCACTACCCAAGTAACTGTTGTGATAGAAGTCAAAATCTACCATATCTCACCTTATGCGCTGATGGCAATTCCTTTCAGCACAGCGGCTTTCAGCGTGTTCTTCAGCGCAACGCCTGCAACCAGTTCCACTTCACCGGTCTTTACTGCGCCGGGGGTGGACAGGTCAGGCATATAACTGGTAATCACGCCGTCACCCATGGGAGAGATGCCGTGGAAACCGTCCAGTCCCAAAGACACCGCATAAATGCAGGTCTTGCCTTCGGCATCTGTTTCCACAACATCCAGACTGGATGCACCGTTAAAATATTTGCCCATATCCATCATAGGCACGCCGGCATAGGTCTCCACCACCCGACCAAAATCGTCCTGGGTGCGCTCATAATAACCGGCGCGGCGGGCAATGGAACGCAGTTTAATCAGCATAGCCCGGTTCATCAACAACATAGAGGGCGCGCCGTCAAGGGTGCTGATGAAACTGTCCATCTCATCCAAAAATGCGTTGTAGTTCTGATCCAGTTCCTGGGATGTGGTCAGACTGACCTGACTGGTAACTTCGTTTGCAGTACCGGCAAGCAATTTCTTCAGTCCGTCAAAGCCACCGTCTTCGCTGGTACCGTTGATGGTCATATTGTGGAAGAAATTGGCGGTTGCCTTAATTTTCTGTTCTGCTTGGAACGCCAGTTCATCTGCTGCGCCGGAGGTATTCTGCAGTACCCGGTCGACCTTGAAAGAACCGCCCATAATAATTGCGTTGGTGGTCTTTTGTTCCCGCTTTGCCTCACCGGGGGTGTATTCTCCGTTAATGGTACGCACAGCCGCGGTAGAGGGGGTTTTCAACTGGATATAGCCATAAGTCAATGTGCTGCCGCCGGTACCCGGAGAAATCACATTGTCAAACACCATATTGTCCAGCAACAGAGAACTGCGCCGGAACATATCCACGATCTGCTGGTCGATTTTGTCGGTCATACCGACTTTTGCTTCTGCAAGTGTAATAGCCATAGTTAATTACTTCCTTTCTTTTCAAACCGTTCTCGTAATGCCCCGGCAAGGGTTGACGGGGCTTTTCGTTCTGCTCCTGCTGCGGAGCCTGTGCCCCATGCGTAAGGGGGCGGGGTTTCCCGGTTTCCGAACAGATAACCGTCGGATTTTTGCAGGGCGGAAATGGCGTTTCGGATATCCTTTTCTTTTTCTTGCGACGCCTGCAAAGCGTCCAAATCTAAAAGCGCAGAAATGGCTTTCGGGTTTTTGCCACCCGCCGCCGTGATTTCCTTTTCCAAAGTATAGGAAAAATCCCGGTGTGCCAAAATTTTTTCGTGCTGTGCCTCTTTTTCTTGCAACTGTTGCTGTAACTGCGCGATTTGGTCGCTCATACCGGATACATCTGCCATTTCCAGTTCTCTCAGCCGGCTTCCCATTTCCGAAAGTTGCTGTTGCAGTTGCCGGATTTTCTCTTCTTTTCCCTCTAATTCCGCAACGCTCTTATAGTTGCCGTACAGTTCCCGCTGGAATTGTTCCTTTTCTTCCTCCGGAACCGTCACACCGAACATAGAGAGAATTTCATAGATGTTTTTCATACGTACCTCCTAAAATGATTTGTATTCCGGGTTTCCCCGGCATTGTCGGTGGGGTGATAAACGACACCCCCGGCGTTTTTTGGTATAGAAAAAGCGCAATGAAAAACATTGCGCTAATTCACAATATTGGTTTCGGGCATATACCTCTCCCGGATGGCTGCCCAATCCTCCGGCGTTTCGGCAGGCATATTAAACCGCCAACCCAGAGCCACCTCCGGTCGGATAAGTCCGGCGGACACCATCTGCATATAGGTTTCCCACACCTTATCCTCATCGTATAAAACGCCGTTGCCCCAATCAATCACCGCATTTTCTTCATCTCCCGAAGAAATACCGTATGCCTGGGCCAAATCACGGCAGAGTGCAACCGTTTCATTTACCGCCTGATGCCATACCCGCTGGAAGTCGATTACCGTAAGATTGTAATCCCCGGCGGAAGACGCAATTTCCGTTGCCGTGCGTTTTTCCTCATTGACTTCCGAAAGAATACCCCGCTTCAAACCGATAAGACTCTCCACATTGCGTAGATATTCCTTCTTTCTGGCAAGATAGGAACTCTCCCTTAATTGGGGGGAGAAAATTGTCAGACCAACGTGTTCCGCATCATCATCCAGCCCCACAAACAAATCATCTGTCAGGCCATTTTCTCCGTCCAGCAAATCTGCCGACGCCACAATTCGGCTTTTTCCTCTGCGGAATTCACCGTTTAACTGGGCTTCGTTTCTATCAATATTGGTGATAAGTCCCACTGCCGGGGCATAGACACTGACACCATCAGCAGAACCGTCTACGCAGTTTAGCATAGGCGTTTTCATCCGCACCAAACCCACACCCCCAAGGGGTAGTTCATAGCGGTAACTTTCCGCAAGATTTGCATATGCCGGATTTTCAGAAAGGGGAACTTGCGCGCCCAAACTTTGGGAATTTAAGGAACGATACAGTTGGTTTTCAATGGTTAAAAAACCCGCTTCATCTACATATCGGCGCTCCAAAAGGGTGTAGTAGTATTTACCGTAAACACTTTGTTCCACCGTTCCCACATCCCGGGGATTTCCCCGGCGATCCCGAGCAAATATCAGAATGTTCTCCCGGGGGATAATAGAAAAAGAAAACCCCTCCTTTTCAACACAGGGTTTTAGATAGCACTCCCCGCTTATAAGCATCCTCTGCAGCGCCTCTTGCCGCAGGTAGTATAACTCCCGCAAAATGTTTTGGGTGAAAGGATTTTTGGCCGTAGCCTGATACTCTCCGAAAACCGTCTTTACGAGTTTGTTAACAATTACATAGGGAATTCGCTGGCAACTGTCTTTTTCTCCGTCATCCGTTTGCTGATAATACATAGATGTCCACTGCGCAATGGCCGTTCTCATAGCCGATGAGGTTTTATCCTCCTGCCGAAACGCCGCTTCATAATCGTAAATGCTCATGCTTCCCCTCCCCGATTATAAATGCGGATTCTGCCCATATACCGCAAACCGTTTTGCAGTCCTTGAATATAGGCGTCTTTCTGCCGGATTTCTTCCTTTAACTTCCGGTTTTCTTCCCATAAGTGCCGGTTGTCCGCCAGCACGGTTTCTTTTGCCCACATAGGCAAAAAATGCTCTGTCAGCCATTTTTTCATAGCATTCCTCCCGTTTTTTGTCGCATTTGCCTGCGCAACACCGTAGTGCAAAAATATCGGATATCATCCATGGCGTGGTCATTTTCTTTGCAGGGTTTATCCTGGGCGCCTCCATCTTCCCACCGATACAGTGAAAATTCCCGCAGTGTATTCTTGCAGTCTTTTCCGATAAAAAGATTTCCCGCCTGCAATAATTTTGCCACCCACCGAATCCCGGTAAGCACCTGATTGTTGGCCTTGCGCACCGAAAACTGTCCGTGGGCACGGATTGTAGCAATAAAAGAGGCCGCCGAAGGGTCCACAATTACCTGTCTTACCGGTAATCCCTCCGCCAGCCGCAGTAGTGCCTGATAATAGTCTTCATCGGTCTGCATATTCCCCGTTTCTCTTCCGCTGTGATAATACTCCCGCAGACGGTATGCCTTGTCCTCCCATACGCACCAAAGGCCGGCAGAAAAAGGATTCATTGTGCCATAGTCCACTGAAATATAATACTGCCCGGTTTCCGGAAATCGGTCCGTTACGTGTTTGTCCGGTTGGAAATCGTATACCAGCCCCTCTGCCATACACCATTTCCCTAAAATGTAGCGCTGATAAAACACGCCGGTATAAAGCCGTTCATACCGCTGGCGGATTGCAGGTGACAAATTAGGATTGTCCGCCATGGTAAAGTGTAAATGGAGTACCTTCTTTTTTTCTGCTGATAGTACCCACTCTTTATAAAACCAATGTTCCGGCCCTTCCGGATTGCAGTTAAACCACAGTTTCGAACCGGCTATAGAACACCGGGCGCACACCTGCTCCACAAAAGATTTGGGCATCAGCGCCGCTTCATCCAAAAGCGCTCCTGCCAACGTAATGCCCTGAATCAGTTTGTAGGAACTTTCATCCCGCCCGCCAAAAAGATAGTAGGTGTTTTTTCTTCCTTGGCTGTCGGTAACCACCAATTTATTTTCCGTACGGTACTCCCGGATTTCAAAGAGACCGCCCAGCCATTCATGCAGATTGGTAATCACATTTCTGCGCAAAGAGGCAACGGTCTTTCCGCAGATACCAAAGGTTGCCCCGGAAAAATTTGCCATACTCCATAAAAAGAAACCGTCTGTCATACAGACGGTTTTTCCGGAACGCACCGCGCCGTCGCAGATAATTCCGTCAAAATTCTTCCATTTCGGCATCTTCCACCAAGTCATCGCCAGTTTCTGCCGTTTGCTGAAGTTCCGGTATATCACCAACATCTATCTCCTCTCCGCCGGACAGCAGAGCCTCCAGCAAATTATTTTCCGGCGGTTTTGCCCCCTCTGCGCCTGAAAAAAGCCCCATGTACTTCCCCAGCAGTTCCAAGGCCTTGAGTTTATCGTAAAACTTCACCTTAATCCCGTTGCTGGTTCGTTCCATAGAGCAAATTGCCGCGCCGTCTTCTTTTTTTAATTTTTTGGTATCGGTTATCAGCAGTTTATCTTCTTCCACCTGTAGATAGTCCGTTGCCCGGGCAAAACCGATTGCCGCCAGTTCTTCTAATATCTCTTCTTTTGTAATCCGGGGTTTTGTTTTCTTTGCCATACCCCTTTTGCATCCCCCCTAACTGTAAATGCGTGCCCACGCCTTTTCTCGGCATACACACTATATCACACTTTTTTCCAAAAGTCTTCCCGTTTTTTTCCCAACCTTATAAAACCTTATGATTTTTCCACATAAAAAGAAATAACCCTTGACCGTCCTTTGCTTTTGCCTGACAGTCAAGGGTTATTTCTGTTCATTCTTGATATCTAACATCATTGGTTAACCTCGCTTTCTGTGAATTGGTGGTCAATCTTTTGTAATTCTATGATAAGTAATAGACGCGGAGTTTTGCTTCAGCACCAACGTATTTTTCTTGAGAGAATAGGGAAATTTCCACACCGTACCTGACTCAAAGGTAATGCACAACTCATCATCGCTGATCTGATAGGTAAAATTACGCTGCGTTGTTTTTCCAAGTGAGGTTGTGATCTCCGCGCCAGTCAGATCATCATAGAAATAAAACTGAAC
>JAZOXE010000117.1:0-3328 GCA_045659525.1 Faecousia sp.
AAAGCATAACCGCTTTTTATATTATCTTTTTAATAGCAAAGGAGAAAGTAAAATGAAAAAAGTATTTGCAGTTATGATGGCAGCCTTGATGGTTGTCGGTTTGTTTGCAGGTTGCGGCGGTTCCGCTCCTGATTACACAGCAAACAACACAGAGTTCGTGATTGGCGTTTCTGGCCCTCTGACCGGCGGTGCCGCTATTTATGGTCAGGCTGTTGCTAATGCTGCGCAGATGGCAGTGGATGAAATCAATGCAGCCGGCGGTTTGAACGGTGTGATGTTTAAATTGATCGCTACCGATGACCAGCACGATGCTACCAAGGTTTCTACCAACTACGCCAATATGATGAATCAGGGTATGCAGATCTCTCTGGGTACTGTTACAACAGCCCCCGGCCTGGAGTTCAAGACTCTGTCCAAGGAAGACAACGTATTCTTCCTGACTCCCTCTGCTTCCGGTGACGCTATCCCCGAGTTCGACAACGGCTTCCAGATGTGCTTCGCTGACGGCAACCAGGGCGCTGTTGCTGCTGACTATGTTAACAACGCAGGTTTGACCAATATCGGCGTATTCTACAAGTCTGATGACAGTTACTCCGACGGCATCTACAAGCAGTTCAAGGAAAATCTGGACGCCTCCATTGAAGTGGTTGAGACCAGTTTCACGGAAGCAACCTCTACCGACTTCTCCACCCAGATTTCTCAACTTAAGGATTGCCCCTTCATCTTTATGCCCATTTACTACCAGCCCGCTGCTGTGTTTATGGAGCAGGCTAAGGATGAAGTTGCTGCTACCACTACTTACTATGGTTGCGACGGTTTCGACGGTCTTGCCGGCCAGTTGGATCTGACCACCATTCCTCAGGAAGTTTCTATGCTGAGCCACTTTGATGCCACCGCTACGGAAGGCACTGCTGCAGAGTTCATCAGCAAGTACTCCGAGAAGTTCGGTACAGATACTTTGAACCAGTTCGGCGCATCTGCCTATGACTGCGTATACGCGATTTGCGGCGCAATGAAGGCTGCTATGGACGCAGGCGAAGAGATCCCCGTAACCATCAGTGCTTCCGACCTGTGCGAAATCATGAAGGGTCAGTTCAATGGCGGTTACTCCCTGGCAGAGGGCGCAACTGGCACCAACATTAAGTGGAATGCTGACGGCACAGTTGATAAGGGTGCTGTTAAGTATAACCTGAAGTAATCATTATACCCATATACAAATCAATTTGCCGGCGTGCGAATCGCCGGCAAATTGTCCGTTCCACGAGGCGCTTTACGTTATGAATTCATGATGCGTATGAGATGTGCTTCGTTAACGAACTAATACATAAAGGTTGATTTTATGAAATTATTAGAAACATTACTGAACGGATTAAGTTCCGGCAGTACCTACGCAATGATTGCGCTTGGATATACAATGGTCTATGGCATTGCAAAAATGCTGAACTTTGCCCACGGTGATATTATTATGGTGGGTGGTTATACCTTGTATGTTACCGCAATGACATTGGGTATGAACCCGCTGGTAGCGTTGCTATTAGCCGTTTTATGTTGTGCGATACTTGGAGTTACCATCGAAAAATTGGCTTATAAACCTTTGCGGGGCGCTTCTCCTTTGGCGGTGTTGATTACGGCCATCGGTATGAGTTATCTTTTGCAATCTTTGGCGCAGATGATTTTTGGTTCTGCTGACCGTATGGTGCGTCTTTTTGATTTGGGAAAGGTAAATATCGGCTCTTTCCAGGTATCTGCCTATACGATCGTAACACTGTCCTGTTCTGCAGTGATTATGTTGGCGTTGAGTCTTTTTGTGAAATATACACGAATTGGTCGCGCTATGATTGCTGTATCTGAAGATAAAAGCGCTGCCCAACTCATGGGTATCAACGTGAACTTTATCATTACCATTACTTTTGCTATCGGTTCTGCATTGGCAGCATTTGCAGGATTCTTTATGGTTTTGAAATCTCCTCCGGTTAACAGTACATTAGGCGCAATGCCTGGTATTAAGGCGTTTACCGCTGCAGTTATCGGCGGTATCGGTTCGATTCCCGGGGCAATGTTAGGCGGAATCCTGATGGGCATTGTGGAAGCATTTGCCCAGACCAGCCCTGTAATTGCACCTTTCACGGTTGCGATTGAGTTTTCAATTTTGATTGTAATTTTGCTGGTACGTCCCTCTGGCATTTTAGGCAAGAAGAGGAGGGAGAAGGTATGATAAAACGGAAGAATCTGAAGTGGAATCAGTATATCGCATATGTACTCCTGATTGCTGCCACCTGTTATTTTGGCTTTTTCGGATTACAGCGTAACCTGAACCGTATCACAACTATTCTCCTCGAGAAAGCTGCTATCGCTATGATTCTGGCAGTTTCCCTTAATTTGGTTGTAGGCTTTTTGGGTGAGCTTTCTTTGGGACACGCAGGATTTATGTGTGTTGGCGCTTATTTGGGCGCAAAAGTAGCGGTTGCATTAACCACAGCAATGGGCCCTGGCAATGAACTGCTGGTATTTATCATCTGCTTATTAGTCGGTGGTATTGCTGCTGCAATTTGCGGTGTCATCATTGGTTTGCCTGCGCTTCGTTTAAGAGGCGACTATTTAGCGATCGTTACACTGGCATTTGGTGAAATTGTACGTTCCGTATTTGAAAACTTACCCGATGAAGTCTTCGGCGGCAGTTTGGGACAGCAAGCGGTTCGTTTTGACCGTTATTATCTGTTTATTATTGGTTTCGTTTTGGTGATCATCACGCTGGCAATCATTCAAAACTTTATCCGTTCTAAACATGGACGTGCAGTTACCTCTATCCGCGATAGTGAGATCGCGGCAAAAGCAACCGGCATCAATGTTACGAAGTACAAATTGATGGTATTTACGATTTCTGCATTCTTTGCAGGAATTGCCGGCGTACTTTTCTCCTTTACACAAAATAAAGTCCAGCCGTCAACTTTTGACTATAACTACTCCATTGAGATTTTGGTTATGGTTGTTTTAGGCGGTATGGGCAGTCTGAACGGCAGTTTGATTTCTGCTGTGCTCATTACCTATCTGAACGAGGAATTACAGATTCTGCTGACTGGCGACTTGGCGGTTTTGCGGGGGCTGATGTATGCTCTTGTAATGATCTTACTGGTTATTTACAGGAATGCACCTGCACTCAAAGGTTTCCGTGAGAAGTGGAGTATTAAGAGTCTGCTTTCCAAGGTTAAGAAACACGATCCTGCTAAAATCCATGATGATGAAGCCAAGTGGGACCGCGTACCTACCAAAATTATGGTCAACGAGGTGCTGAGCATCGACATCCAGACCCAATCTCCCTATACCCCGG
>JAZOXE010000118.1:0-2975 GCA_045659525.1 Faecousia sp.
GACGGCGTTTTTTCCACCCACCATTTTTGGCAGTTCCCGGAAATTTTATACCGGGTGCTCACGCAAAAAAGCAGACTATTCTACACGGAAGATTCACCCGGTGCAATCTGTGAAGGAATCCCCCATATGCGGGATTCCAAATTAAAAGCCTGGGTTTCCATTATGTACGGATGTAATAATTTCTGCACCTACTGTATTGTGCCCTACGTCCGTGGTCGAGAACGCAGTCGAAAGCCGGAAGATATTTTACTGGAATGTGAAGAACTAATCCAAAACGGCTGCAAGGAGATTACCCTTTTAGGGCAGAATGTAAACTCCTACGGCAAGGATTTGGATTCGGAGATTGATTTTAGCGACTTACTGAAAAAAATATCTCAAATTCCTGGGGATTTTCTTATTCGCTTTATGACCAGTCACCCCCGGGATGCCAGTGAAAAACTATTTGACACTATGGCTTCTTCTCCCAAAATTGCAAAGCAACTTCACCTTCCTTTTCAGTCGGGTTCCAGCCGGGTATTAAAGGCGATGAACCGTCATTATGACCGGGAGACTTATCTGCAAAAGGTGATGTATGCCAAATCCGTTATGCCAGATTTGGTGCTGACTTCTGACGTAATTGTAGGTTTCCCCGGAGAAACGGAAGAAGAATTTCAAGAAACTCTTTCTCTCATTGAGAAAGTACATTACGACTCCTTGTTTACTTTCATCTTCTCCCCCCGCCCCGGCACACCTGCCGCCACTATGGAAGATTTTACACCCAAAGAAGATAAGAACCGGCGCTTTGATGAACTTTGCGCCTTACAGAACCGCATCTCCGAGGAGATTCATAATGGCTATATCGGAAAAACCCTTCGCTGTCTTGTTGACGGAGAAGATAAGAATTACTTAACCGCACGGACAGAAGGCGGTCGTTTGGTACGATTTACCGGAGATGCTTGTCTTATCGGCTCTTTTGTGCCCATTACCATTACCGGTGCCACCACCTGGAGTTTAACTGGAACGTTTGCAGAAAAGGACGGATACAACAATGGCTGAACAAGATAAAGAACTAACCCCAATGCAACGGCAATACTACACAATTAAAGAACAAAACCAGGACTGTATTCTCTTTTTCCGGTTGGGCGATTTTTATGAGATGTTTGATGAGGATGCCCGTTTGGCATCCAAAGAATTGGATTTAACTCTTACCACCCGGGACAGAAAAAAGCCCAAAGATGAGCAAACACCTATGTGCGGTGTTCCTTATCATTCTGTCGATGCCTACATTGCGCGATTGGTAGCCAAGGGATATAAGGTCGCTATTTGTGAACAGATGGAAGACCCCGCCTTGGCAAAGGGTATTGTAGAGCGGGATATCACCCGCATTGTCACTCCGGGTACGGTCACGGAAAGTTGTATGTTGGAAGAAAGCCGCAACAACTATATTGCCTGCCTTTACGGCGGCGATGACCGGTTCGGCTTGGCTTTTTGCGACATTTCTACCGGTGCTTTTTACGTCACTTCCTGCGCTGATGCTCCCTCTGTCGCTTCCGAATTGGGAAGATTTTCTCCCACAGAAGTTCTGCGCTACGGCAAGGGCACCCAAGACCCGATTTTGCAGGAAGCGCTTTCCCTGCGTCTTAATTGCTGTATCGATGAGGGAAAGCCGGAACAGTTTTCTTATACAGAAAGTCAGGCGCTTTTGCAGGCTCACTTCCAAACAACACCGGAGGAAATGGGCATTGCCGGTTTACCGGAAGTGGTAACGGCCGCAGGCTCTCTTTTGCAAATGCTTATTACTTTGCAAAAGAATTCCCTCGCCCACATCCGCCAGATACAGTACTACACCACCGGTCGTTTTATGGAACTGGATATGGATGCCCGGCGAAATTTGGAACTGACAGAAACAATGCGCAGCAAAGAGAAAAAAGGCACACTGTTGGGCGTTTTGGATAAAACCGCCACGGCTATGGGCGGCAGAATGCTCCGCAGTTGGCTGGAAAAACCTTTGCTGGATATTGGTGAAATCACCAGTCGACACAATGCAGTTGAAGAACTGTTCAATAACACACTCTCCCGAGGCGATCTTGGAGAAGTTTTGAAAGATATCACAGATTTGGAGCGGGTAATGACACGGGTGGTCACCGGCACAGTGAACTGCCGGGACTTATTGGGACTTGCCCAAGGTTTGCGGGGGTTGCCTGAAGTAAAACGTCAACTTGCCGCGTTTTCCTCCCCTATGCTCCAAAAACTTGCACAGTCCATTGACACTTTGGAAGTATGCGCAAACCGCATTGAGTCCACCATTGTTGATGAACCTCCCCTTACTGTTCGGGAAGGCGGTATCATTCGAGTAGGAGCCAATGCGGAAGCCGACCGCCTTCGTTCCATTATGAATGGCGGTTCTGATACCATTGCTTCTATCGAAACCCAAGAACGGGAGAAAACCGGAATCCGCACCTTAAAAGTTAGTTATAACCGGGTATTCGGTTACTATATTGAAGTTTCCAAATCCTTTATTGACCAAGTGCCGGAACACTATATTCGCAAGCAAACCCTTACCAACTGTGAGCGGTACATCACCCCGGAATTAAAGGAACTGGAAGAACAAATCCTCACCGCAAAAGACCGTCTTACAGCTTTGGAATATCAGATTTTCACCGCTCTGCGGGAAGAACTTGCCACTTATGCCGCCACTGTGCAGGAAACCGCCGCAGCGGTTGCCACCGCAGACGTGCTTTGCAGTTTTGCCACCGTGGCTGTGCAAAACAATTATTGCCGCCCGGAGATTACTTTGGGAAATGAAATTTCCATTAAAGACGGTCGGCATCCAGTAGTGGAGAAAATGCTGAAGGACAGCCTATTCGTCCCCAATGACACCCAACTTGGAGAAGCAGATAATCAAGTTTCCATTATTACCGGTCCGAATATGGCAGGCAAATCTACTTATATGCGTCAAGTTGCGTTGATTGTTTTAATGTCGCACATGGGCAGTT
>JAZOXE010000119.1:0-33234 GCA_045659525.1 Faecousia sp.
TGGCGACTGTAGCGCGGCAACCAATACTGGCGACTGTAGCGCGGCAACCAATACTGGCGACTGGAGCGCGGCAACCGTTGAAGGAAAAGAAAGTATTGCTTGTGGCTTGGGTTATAACAATATAGCAAAAGGTGCCAAAGGATGTTGGTTAGTATTGGCCGAGCGTGAAGATTATGAAAACGACTACAAAATTAAATGTGTAAAAGCGGTAAAAGTAGATGGAAAAATCATAAAAGCAAATACTTTTTATCGTTTGATAAATGGAAACTTTGAGGAGGTAAAATAATGATATTGCAAAAAATTCAAAACGAATTAAAAGCCCCAAAAGGGCAATTTAACAGTTTCGGGGGGTACAAATACCGATCTTGTGAAGATATTTTAGAAGCATTGAAACCTGTGCTTGCAAAATATAATGCGGCGGTACTGTTAAGCGATACGGTGGAATTAGTAGGCGACCGTATTTATGTAAAAGCGACTGCGACGTTAAAAACCGAAAATGAAACCATATCCGTAACGGCTTACGCTAGAGAAGCGGAAGAAAAGAAAGGTATGGATTCGGCGCAAATTACCGGGAGTGCTAGTTCTTACGCTAGAAAATACGCTTTAAACGGTCTTTTTGGTATAGATGATACCAAAGACGCGGACCCAATGGATAACCGCGAACAACCGAAACAAACGAAAAAAGAGACATTTATAGATCTTAAACACTTGGCCTTGTTAAATAGCGCAAAGAGCATTGAAGAACTTACCGCGTCAATGGACAAAATAAAATCACAGCTTGGGGATAGTTTCCAAGACGTACGTTCCTTATATTTACCTATTTACAAGAAACGCGAAAAGGAGTTGTCAAAATGATTATTTCCTTTGATGAATCTAAACATCAGTACACAAACGAAAAAGGGGAAATAATCCCTAGTGTTACGCAGATTCTAGGCAAGGTATACGGTACAGGTTTGGAAAATGCCCCGGAGTATTTTGTAAACCGTGCCGCCGAAAAGGGTACTAAAATCCACGCGGAAATTGAAACGTACCTAAAAGAAGGTAAACAAGGCCAAACGCCTGAATTTAACGCATGGCACAAAGTTTTCAATAACACCCCTGTCATTATGGGGGAAAAGGAAAGCGAAAAGATTATTTTTGCCATTACTGAATTTGGCGCGTTTGCCGGAACGGTTGATTTATTAGGTAACGGATTCCTTTACGACTGGAAAACCTGCAAAACCGCTACACGTCAGCAAATCCAAAAGTGGCAAAAGCAACTGTCCTTTTATTGCTACGCATTACGGCAAATGGGTCATGTAGTAAACGAGCCGCTTAAAATAGTGCATTTAACGGATTCCTGCGAGGTTATCAATGTGGACTATCTTGGGGATGACTTCGTAGAAGAAACTATGCGCTTATATCAAGCAGGGGAAACCACAAAAGAAGAACACTACGAATTGGAAACTGTACCGCAAAAGGAGTTACAGGTATTTGAAGATATTTTACTACAAATGCAAGCCCTTGAAACCGTTGCGGATAGTTACCGAACAAGAATCAAAGAAGAAATGGAAAGACGTGGAATCCTTAATTTGCAAGTCGGGCGCGTAAAAATTACCCTTGTTCCGGCAACGATTCGCCAAAGTTTTGACACCAAAGCATTTAAGCAAGATGACCCGGACTTATACGCAATTTATTTGAAAGATACGGTCGTAAAACCGAGCGTGAGAATTAGCATTAAATAGGAATACTTATGGAAAACAAAGAATTATCCGGGGTAATGTTCCCCAATTCAAAAACAAGCGAAAAAGCACCCGATTTGCGGGGTAGTGTGAAAATCGGCGGTATTGATTACGAAGTCGCCGCATGGAAACGAATAAGCAAAGCAGGTGGGAAATACCTTTCTTTGGCCTTGCAGAAAAAAGGCGAGCGCGTACAAAAGCAAACCCATACACACACGCCAAAGCAAGTAGTTGAACAGGTATCGCAAGCCGTTGGCGGTGTAACGGAATTTAAGGAAACCGAAATCAGCGAGGATATACCGTTCTAATGAAAGCAAAAATCCTTAAAAACGAGCGTTACTCTACCGGGTTGAATCTTAACCTAATAATCTTTGACGAAGCAGAGGTTTTGGATAATGTTTCCAAGTTATCCGGCGAAGTAGATGTAACGATTAAAGGGTTAAAGCATAAACGATCCAAAAATGCGAATGACTATTTTTGGGAAATTGTAGGTCAAATGGCTGATAAATTAAGATCCACAAAGGAAGAAATTTACTTTGAGCAGTTAAAAAAGTATGGGCAAAGCATTACGGTAACAGTAAAAGAAGATGTGGATTTAAGCCGCGCAGGATTTAAGTATTACGAAAGAATCCAAGACGGATTAAAAAACGGTGTTAAATTCGTGGCCTATCGGGTATTTATAGGGTCCAGCCAATATAACACGCAGGAAATGTCCGTACTAATTGACGGAACGCGGCAAGACGCGGCAGAAATGGGCATACAAGTAGATTTGTTCCAACAGGAGCCGACGCTAAACGCGGCTCGCTAGCAAGCAGTACGTTACCGGGGGGCTACCTCCTACAAAAAATAAAAGCCCCTCGGTTTTAGAGTATGAACAAAACACAAAAGAAAATTAAAACATTGAAAAATAAATGCGACAAGTTATGGAGCGAAGCAATACGCACTCGTGATGGCGAATGTATCTTATGCGGTCGTAAAGACACTTTACAAGCCCACCATTGGATTCATTCACGCGCACAGGGTAACTTACACCGTTGGGATATTAGAAATGGTGTAACTTTGTGCTACGGGTGTCATCTGCATAAAGTTCATACATACGCAAGCACCGATATTATAGAGCAATTAAAGGCGGCGGCGTTTGCAAAGGGTATTGTAACCCCGGAAGAAATGGAATCCATAGCAGATAACCACCAAATCGCCAAATTTGTGGTTGAAGATATGGAGCGGGTCAAAGCGTACCTAACTGATTATTTAGACAGTTTAGACCCTAACTTTTACGCAGTTGGAGGTACAAATGACGAAGAATAGTTTTGTCTTGCAAGCGAGGTTGAACGGGGTTGTTGCCAAACTGTCCGATAAGCAAGCAGGCGTGCTTTTCAAAGGCATATTGAACTATGCAGAGAACGGTGCGGTTGCAAACTTTGATGATAATGCGGTAACAGTTGCGTTTGAGTTCGTTCGGCAAGATTTGGACTATGCCGCTAAAAAATACGCTGAAACCTGTGCTAAACGGGCCGAAAGCGGAAAACTAGGCGGTAGGCCAAAAGCAAACGAAAGCAAAAAAAGCAAATGCTTTTTTGAAAAAGCAAATGAAAGCAAACAAAAGCATATTGATAATGATGTTGATGTTGATATTGATAATGAGAGTGATATAAATATCTCTTTTCAAAAAGAAAGTAAAGAAAAAGTATCACGCTTTATCAAACCAACAGTTGAAGAAATCCGCTCTTACTGTGAAAGCCGTAGAAATTTGATAGATGCACAAGCGTTTTTTGACTTTTACGAAAGCAAGGGGTGGAAAGTGGGTAATTCGCCGATGAAAAATTGGCAGGCGGCGGTAAACACTTGGGAACGCCGCCAAAATCAAGGAGGTAAAAATGACGGAAAGGATTACAACAGAAACCCGGAACTGGGTAAGTACGAAGGATTTGGCCGGAAAATTTGAGGAAACGCTAGATGAGCGTTGTGCTAGATTTTGCCCGGGTTGCGGTGAATTAAAAGAGCGTTGCCGTTGCGCTGAAATTGCCGCGCGGAAAGCGTATGAAGAAAAAATGCGCCCTATTTGGGAAGCACAAGTGGAACTGTTAAAACAAACCGAAAGCAAGCGTTTGGGTGGGCTAAGAGCATACGAGGACTTTACCGCTGAAAAGTACACAAATAAGGCGGTTTTGGATGCTTTAAAGAACTTCCCGCAAGAAAATTATTACTTATGGGGAAAGGCCGGAGCAGGAAAAACACACGCGGCTGTGGCGGTATTGAGATGGCAGAAAGACGGTTATGTTGTTCGTATGGGGCAAGTAAGCCGGGAAGTGCGTTCTTGCGAAACCCCGGATGAAGAAGATTCCATAATCAGCAAATATGCTAAAGGGATTTTCTTGTTTGATGATTTAGGGAGCGAGAAAGCCACCGAATTTTTGCAGAATATCCTGTTTGAGATTATGGATCGACGCTGGCAAAATAAGCGCGGCGGTCTGATTATAACGTCAAATATGAGCATTGAAAAGTTGGGAGAAATAATCGGGGATAGAACTGCAAGCCGTATTGCCGGGTTAGTTGGCGCAAATAACGCGCTTGAACTTGGCGGGAAAGATTATCGTTTAGGAGCTAAATGATGCTAGGGTTATTAGTTGGTTTGATTATTGGATTCTTTATCGGGGAACATAATGCAAAACTGCGGTTTTTCTATATCGGTAAAAAGAAAAAACGCACAACGCAAGATGTTATCGTGGGGTGGAAAAAATGAGCGTCAAGAAAGAGCATGAAATCTTATGTGTGGACTGCGGTAAGTATTTTCTAGGAACTTACGCTTTTTACTGCCCGGAATGTAGGAACAAACGTCGCGCGGAAACGGCTATTAAATTAGCCAAAAGATACGCGGAAAAGCGCAAAGGTAACGAGTACGGCTATGACGAACATCAAAGCGCGGTAAGATTAGCCGCACTTGTGGCAAAGCGCAGAGCCGGGGGAAAATACTTAAAGCCGGAAATCTGCCCCAATTACGATAAAACGAGCGTAACTTGTGTAATGTGTCCGGCCGGAGCATTTAAATTTAAAGCGTGTGGGAGTGGAAAATGAGCGATAAAAACTTTGAATGTCCGTTTTGTGGGGAAAGTGTATTTTGTAACAACGGCGAGAGGTGCGATACTTGCCGACATTATGAAAAATGGCTAGAAGCCGAAGAAAAGGCGGTGCTTTAATGATTATAACGATACCTGTAACATTCGTTTGAATTATGTCAATGCTGATTTCGGGCTTAATTGGATTCATAATCGGTCTAGTGGTAAACATCTATTTTGAAGAAGATAATTATGAGCCGGAGCGTTGGAGGTAATTATGCCAAGGGTAATGATAGATATGGAAATGCCGACTTGCTGTGAAAAATGCAAATTATATGATTGGCAAGATAGATTAGTAAAAGAATATAAAGAATTGAAAGAAAAATATAACGCTTTGCATAAGGCAATAGTTGCGTGCAGAGCAGGAGTATTACCAGTAACTCCGCTAGAAGGAGTTGAGATGTGGGAAGAACAGGCGAGTGCTATTGGAAAATACTTATTTGTCCTTGAAAAACGTATGGCGGTACATAATATAGAAGTACCAAAGGAGAACTAAAATATGACAGGAATAGAAATGTTCGGAGTTATTATCGTGTTTGCGTTGTTTATGACTTTTATATGCGTTTCAATTTCAATGTTTGGGTAGGAGGACTAGGACTATGGCAGAACGATATTATGTAATAGTGCAAGATTTTGAAAAAGGTGGTGGCTGTTGGATTAGCAGGCCGACTTATGAAGAAGCGGAAGAAATCTGCAATAAAGAACTTCAAAACAAACATACTTTAATTATTAAAGGAACTATGGAGAAGTGTTAACTATGGCAGAGTTAAAACCGTGTCCGTTTTGTGGCGGTATAGCAACGTTGTATACAGAAGAAATACCTAACGGATATTCAGGAAGTATAAGTTATGTAATTGAATGTATAAATTGTGAAGCCAATATCCGAGGTTATGACACCGAGCAGCAAGCCATAGACGCTTGGAACAAAAGGAGTTGAGAATATGGGAGAGCGTTTAACAAATTATATTATAGAGATGCGAGTGCTTCCGCTTGAAAAGCGTTTAGAAAGAGAAAAGTTTGGGTTATGGACTATTTATCGATTAGTAAATGGGGAAATGCCCATAGTGGATAAAATAAATGGCCCGAAAAGATTATTAGATGAAATAAAAACCGGATATTATTATGGAGTGAAAATAAAAGAAGAACTTGCATCTGCAAACTATTACTTTCGGGCTTTGCAAATATGGGAACATTTTGCAGGTAAAGAATAAAAGGAATTAAGATATGTATTGGACTACCAGAGAAGGCAAAAAGTTAAAGATTAGCGAAATGGAATATAGCACACTTGAAAAATTGTCCTTGCTTAATGGAGGCGCAAAAATGAAAACACCTACAAAAGAGCAGATTGAAAAAGTAATGGTAAACTCCTCACGATGTAAAGATAGTTGTCTCGGTCGTATGCATTGCGAACTTTATTATCATTGTTTTGAAATGACAAGAGACAGGATTCTTGAGTGGGAAAAGATAAGAAACAGCCCTAAATAGGGCACAAGATTTAGGAGAAGTGTACTAGGTAACGCTAACACATAAAGGCACGACAGGTGCGCTCCCTAAAACAGAAAGATTAGGCGGGCAAGTGGTGTACACAAAAATACTTGCTGGAACGTGGCGGAGTAATTAACCGACGAATCCAACGCTGTACAAAACTTTGGTATGGAATAAGAACAGTAAGTGCGCACAAGACAGTGTTCTGGAAATAAGGTTCTGGTCCAGGATAATACATACAGGTACTCTTTCTGTTTAGATTTTAGGAGGATAAATAGTATGGCAGAGCATAAAATACTGGACTTGCATATTTTTAGTTACGAAGAAGAAAGCGGTAAAAGGAAAAAAAGCAAAAAGAAAACAGTTTTATTTGATAGTTTTATTAAATTTTTATGTATAAAAATGGCTTGCGGAAAGTGTAAAAAATATCTATCAGGCGCAGATTGTCCTTGTATTTTATCGGCTGAAGAATGTACTAATTTCCAAAGAGAAAAAACGCTTGCCGATAAATACTTCAAAGATATTTTTTATGGCGAAGGAATAGGAACCCCAATTCTAAAGAAGGAGGTAAAGTAACTATGGCAGAGAAAGAATAAGAATTTTGACATCAAAAGACCCTTGCAAAAATTGCAAAGTAAAACCTTGCACTAGAAAATGTATGTTTGGTCAATTACACGAAAAAGCACCCGGTATAACACGCCAAGAGGCCATTGTAAAAATGGCAAAGGCGATTTGTTTAGAACGACACGCTTGTATTAGCAAGGGCGAAATATGCGGACTTTGTGAGTTGTGGCGGAATTTTAGCACACACGCCGAAGCCGCACTAAATGCACTTTTGGAGGGGAAATGAAACACTTTTTAATAGGTCTTGTTTTAGCACTAGCAATTATTAGCGTATCTTTTTTCTATATTAAAAAACATTGGTGCGATAACCCATATCATAATGTATGTGTAAAAAGCCATAAAATTACAACTATGATAATGATACCTATGCATGCTGGTAAAGTAACAACAATGCGCCCAATGTTGACAGTTAGAACAATTTGCGACGAATATGAAACGAGATTAAAAGAAGAATGTAAAGGGGGGAAATAATGGGAGTTAAACAACAAGTAGCGTTAGAAATAACTTGCGACTGCGACGACTGAGCCGGATCTGACATCGGGCCGCTTATTGGTCGTTACGCGGGGGAAACGATAGGCGAGTGTTACAAAGCAGCAATAGATAACGGTTGGCGTTTTGTGCGCGGCAGAAGCGGTAAACTATTGGCTATCAGTTTAGACTGTATGCAAGATTAGTGGGTGGAAAGGTTAAATAACCCATTGACAAAAACGTAAAAATATGCTACACTAAAATATCAGTTGATTTGCGCGAGACTTAATTGTCTCGGGTGGGTCAACTGTTTTTTTATATCCCCACCGTCTAGGTTTAACCCACAAACAGGGTTAAATGGGCGAAATAAAATTAGACGCACACAACTACCGAAAACACGACGAGAGAAACCTTAAACTTATCAAAAAAAGTTTGAAAGAGTGCGGTTTCGGTCGCTCTATCGTTGCAGATGCCGACGGCGAAATCATAGCCGGAAATGCAACCTACCAAATGCTCAAGGAATTGGGCCTGCCTATCCAAGTAATCCCAACCGACGGAAAAACAGGGATTATCTTACAACGCACAGATTTAAAGACACAAGACAAAGCAAGAAAGAAACTCGCGGCCATTGATAACTCTGCGAGTGATTTATCTACATTTAACTACCCCGAATTATTAGCCGATTTTACCAAAGAAGAACTGCCCGAAATCGGTATTGACGAAATCCCTGTAATTGAAGAAGAAAAAACCGAAGTTACCGAAATTGACGTGCCGGAAGAAGTAGAAACGAAATGCAAACCGGGCGACATTTGGCAACTGGACGCCCACCGCTTAATGTGTGGGGATAGCACCGTGCAAACCGACGTAGAAAGACTTATGGCCGGGGAAAAGGCCGATATGGTTTTATCTGACCCACCTTATGGTATGCACCTTGATACAGATTTCAGCGACTGTATCGGCAGTATCGGCAGAAAGAATAGCACTCGTGGCAATAAATATAAATCTGTTATTGGCGATAATGACGATTTTTCCCCTGATTTAATAACTACATTTTTTAATAATTTTGATTACGTTAAAGAGATGTTTTTATTCGGAGCAGACTATTTTGCAGAGTTATTGCCAAATAAAAACAATGGCTCTTGGCTTGTTTGGGATAAAAGAAAAGAAAGCCAAGCAGACGCCATTGGGTCTGAATTTGAACTGATTTGGTCTAAAAATAGGCATAAGAGAAGAATGCTCCGTTTTGATTGGTTTGGCTTTTTATCAAGTAAGGACGCGAAAGACGCGAGAAATAGAGTTCACCCTACACAAAAGCCAGTTAGTTTATTAGCCGAAATAATCAAACAATGGGGCAATAATTTACAAATTATAGTTGACCTGTTCGGTGGTAGTGGTAGCACATTAATAGCGTGCGAGCAATTAAACCGCAAATGCCGGATGATGGAACTAGACCCGCATTATTGCGATGTAATAATTCAGCGTTGGGAAAACTTAACAGGGAAACAGGCCCAACGGATAGAGTGAGGAATTTTCGCCCGGTGCTTATTTGACAGGAAGCAAAATTTGAGGGGAAAAAACAAATAATGCGGAATGCTGATAAGGCCGGGCGGGAAAAATAAAAAAGTATGCCAAGAGGTAGCAACCCGAAAAGCCGTAAGAATTTAGAGAAAGCAAAACGCTTCACCGTTGAGACGGCGTCGGAAATGGGGCGTAAGGGTGCAATAGCAAGTAACGCAAAACAAGCCAAAGCGCGCACCTTTGCTGAAGAATTAAAAGCCCTGTTGGAAATTGAACTAACAAACAGCAATGGTGAAAAAGTAACAACGCGCAAAGCCATAAGCACCGCGCTGATTAAAAAAGCACTATCCGGCGACAGAGCGGCCTATGCCGAGATTAGAGACACAGTAGGCGAGAAACCTATTGAACAGGTAGAAACAACGATTAAAGAGCCGCGCAGATTTGTATTTGAAGTATGCAAGAGACAAAAATAACTTGCACGACGGTCTTTGAAAAGAACTACCACAACCCAAGCCCGGTTATTGTAAACGTGGGCGGGGTAAGGTCTAGCAAGAGTTATTCCATAGCGCAATGTATCAATGCTTATGCGTTGGAGTTTCCGAGCCTAGCCATTGGGATATGCCGAAAAGTAGCAAGTACGCTTACTAGCTCGGTCGTACGGCCATTTATTGAAGTGTCTAACACGTTTGATACTTGGTCCGACGGCAATTTTAACAAGTCGGAACGCTACTATGTGTATGACCAATGCGACGGTAACCCCAAGAAAAGCACGATACAATTTTTCGGCCTAGACGATATAGAGAAAATTAAATCTACAAAGTTTAACCTAATTTGGATGGAAGAAGCCACCGGGTTTACTTACGAAGATTTTTCTTTCTTACAAACACGTCTATCAGCCGAAAAGCCGGAAGGGTGGCAAAGAAATCAAATCATATTATCGCTTAACCCGTCAGACGCTAGGGGTTGGATAAGAACTAAACTCTTGCCGCAACAGGACGTATGCCTTATAGAAAGCACGTATAGAGATAACCCCTTTTTGGATGACGACTACATCCGCAACATTGAAGCGTTAAAGGACAATAACCCGCGCATGTACAAGATGTTAGTTCTAAACCAATGGGGCGTAAGCGAGGGACGCGTCTTTGATAAGTGGGAACTTTACGACGATACAACCGCTCCAAAGGCGTTTGATCAAGTTATCTATGGCCTTGACTTCGGTTGGAACCACGCAACCGCGCTTATTGAGTGCAGTTTTAAAGATAACTCCGTATATTTGCGGGAAGTTATTTACAAGAACCACATCAATAACGGCGAGTTAATAGCTTTAATGGACGCGGCCGGAGTAAAAAAGGACCTTACAATTATTGCCGATAGTGCGGAGCCGGACCGAATAGATGAAATCTTTGCAAAGGGTTATCAGCGCATTGAAGGCATTAAGAAGATAGAGGTAGTAAAAACGATTAGCATACTTCAAAATTACAAGATTTACATACACAAGGAAAGCAAAAATTTGCAAAGCGAGTTTGACGAGTACGAGTGGAAGAAGAATTTAGCAGGGCAGTATTTAGACAAATTGGAGCCGGACAAGCAACACGACGACGGCATAGCGGCGGTAAGATACGCCACACAATACTTTGACCAAAACGCAGGAATGAGTAGCTTTTATGCTTAAAACGATTAGAAATTATGCAAAAAAATTTTTTGGCGGCCTAGGGGAAACCCGGAGCGGTTGGATAACGCTTGCCGGGCAAAACTTACGCGCAGAAGAACGCGGGGGATTTGCAGACGCTACCGTCCGCGCTATTGTAAACGGTGCTTGTAACGGGGAATTACAATTAAAACAAGCCGACGGATCTGTTATTGAGTATGTACGCAAGGGGGAAAACCTGTTACTTGATTTGCTCTACCAACCGACCCCGTGCTTCAACGAAAACATTTTTAAGCAAATTATCGTCAGCCAATTTTTAGTATATGGCAACGTATTTATCTTAAAAGACGCGCGGGATAGCCAAGGACGGCCCACGCGTTTAATTCCTATCCCTAAACCGTGCATAATGCCGTTACTTGATAAATACGGATATCCCTACGCATATTCTATCAACACAATTAGCGGCTCTTTTGTAGCCCCGAAGGAAGATATTATCCATGTGTACGAAGGTAACGCTTATAACCTATTTTGGGGGCAAAGCAGATTACTCCGGTGTAAATTAGACAACGATACCATGGACGCCGCCAAAGTATTTAACTTGGCTTTCTTCCGTAATGGTGCGTCGGTAGGCGGTCAAATCGTGTACCCGGAAGGTGCAAGGGTAAGCGAACAAGAAGCGCAAGAGATGTTGCGGTTCTTTAATGACCAAAACCAAGGAAGCGAAAAAGCGCACCGAACGGCGTTCTTTACAAAGGGCGGGAAATACGAGAGTTTCAAATCTTCCCATAAAGATATGGAATTTGCCGAAGGGCAGAGATTTGCCATGCAACAAATCTACTCGCAAATGGGCGTACCTCCGGCCCTAGTAGGTTTATTTGAACACGCACCGCAATTCAATACCAAAGAACAGCAAAAAATGTTCTACGAAACGAACATTATGCCTTTAATGCGCTTGTTTGCCGACTCATTTAGTGAAGAATTAGTACCCGAATTTTACAAAGATGAAAGCGTTTACGTTTGGTACGACTTTGGCAAGGTAAAAGCGTTAGAGCCGGACTGGGAAGCAAAAGGGCGTGCGGTACAGTTACTAGCTCCGTATTACCCGATAAACGAAATCACAAAGGTTTTAGAATTGCCTTTTAGCGCACTTCCGGGTGGGGATGAGCCGCCGTCGCCTATTCTTTCCGCGTTTGGGTTAAATGCACCAAATGCCGACACAAAGAGCGTTAAAAGAGTACAGACCATAAGACCTACCCCGGCGCAAATGAAACGCCACAAAGCCGATAAATTAGCACTTATTGAAACGCAAGGCAAGGTAATGGCTAAAAGCATTGAAAGCCATTTCAAAATGCAATGCGAATTAGTAGCCGCGTGGGTAAAATCCAACGAAGATACTTTATTTGACTATAACGCTTGTTTTGGATCGCGCAAAGAACAAGAAAATGCCTTATTACTTGTCAAAGTACCTGCTATGGCTGAAATCTACCAAGCCGGAGTTGACTTTGAAACTAACTATTTACAAAGTTTAGCCCCGAAAAAAGATTACAAGTTTATTTCTAAAAAAGCCATGCAAGACCGGGTGCAGTATTGGGCCGAACAACACGCCTTATTATGGGCCGGAAGCATTGAAGAAACTACCTTAAAACGGATAGATAGCATTATCAAGTACGGCACTCAAAAGGGTATGTCTAACCGGGAAATCAATAACATTGTACTGCAATTCTTTAGTGAGGAAGGGTACGAGCCGACCGAACTAACCGAAAACGTGAGCGGTGCGAAAGTAAGCATTTTTGACCGGGTTGGAACTATTGTACAAACGGAAACCCGCGCCACGATTAGCGAAGCGCAATTAGAAACCTACCGCAGTACCCCTTATGTAACCGGGAAAGGTTGGATAACGACAATGGGCGTATCTGACCACCACCCGGGACATTTGGAAATGGACGGACAGGAAGTCCGCATGCAAGACAAATTTAGAAACCCGGTAACCGGGCAAGAAGCCGAAGCACCCGGACAATTTGGAACGGCAGACCAAGACATTAACTGCCTATGTGATACTTACCCGGTTGTTTTAGACGAGGAATAATATGAAAATTAAATCTTACCAAGGACATAAAGATATTGAACTAACCGATTTTAAGGCAGTAGAAGAAAACGGTTTAGTTAAGATTTCGGGTTATGCGAACAATAAAAACATCGCTGACCGATATGGGGATATCCCTACGGCTTATGGGCGTTCTTACGTCTATGAGTTAGAAGAATTTAGAAGAAATCCTGTTTTGCTCTTGGACCACGAAGCCGAAGTAAAGAAACTCTGCGGAACAGTAACGGAAATCAGAGAGGATGAAAAAGGTTTGTACTTTGAAGCGGTCCTTTCTAATAGTGATTTGCCCGAGGTAAAACACGCTAGAACTTTAATCAAAGAAGGTATGCTCAAAACCGTATCTATTGGCGGTATGTGGTTATTTGAAGATTTAGAAAACCCGGCGCACCTTACTTTAGCAAAGATTTTTGAAATCTCGCTTGTAGCAATTCCGGCAGATACATACGCTACGTTTGAACAAGTGAAAAAAGAAGAAACGAAAACAGCCGAAGTCCCCGAGGTTAAAACCCCGGACTATACGGCATTAAATCGCAAATTGACTATGTTTGCTATGAAACAAAAACTAAAAGATTTTGAAGTTAAAAACCAACAGCCCGCAAAATCGGGCAAGGAGCAAAAATAATGGAAAAAGAAACCCAAACGGTTACTGCGCCCGCCGATAACGGGCTGGAAGCCAAAATGGATAAATTCTTGGCAGGTTTAGAAGCTTCTAAAGCACAAGCGGAAGAAGAAAAAAAGGCCTACCAAGACGCGCAAAAGAAAGCCAAAGAAGCTTTAGACGCCGCGATCGCCGCTAAAAACGCGCACCCGGTAAACTTTGCGCCTGTAACGAAACAAGCCGATAAAAAAGAAATGAGCAAATCTATCCGCTCTTTCTTAGCTGATGTGAAAACCGCTCACTTTGGCGGTCAAACGAAAGCCGCGCTTTCTACGGATGCCGAAACCGGGTCCAACCTCGTGCCGACCGATTATGTTCCGACTTTGGTTGACTTACTCGTAAAATATCCTGCCTATATCAACGACGCCTATCGTTTAGAATGGGGATTAGTTGGTAACGAACGTGATATTCCGAACTTGGCCTCTCGTCCGTCCGTAGTAGTGGTTGGCGAAGGCGATCCGAAACCTGTGTCTAACCCGGCTTTTGGTTTAATCCACCAAAAACTGGTAAAAGCCGCCGCTATTGTTGCATGGACCCGCGAACTTGCGTCCGACGCTATGATTGACTTGCAAGCACTCTTGCCGTCTATCATTGGCCCGCAATTTACGACATACTTCAATACTTGGCTGTTCCAAGGCAACGGGCAAGACCACCCCGGTATTTTCAACGCTTCCGGCGTATTGACTCCCGAAGATGTTACTGCCGTAACTAACATTATCGGTTTGAAACTTGCCGTTCCGTATCAATTCCGCGCTACTGGTAAATTCTATGTAGAAACCTCGCTCTACGGTCAATTAGCGTCTATCGCTCGCTTGCAAGCTCCGTCTTGGCTCTACTATGAAAACGGCGTAATGAAAATTGACGGCTCTGATGTGGTAGCGGTTGACTCCACCATCATTGGTGCAGGCAAAGCGTGCTTCGGCGATATGAAAACCGTTACGTTCTCGCCCAAAGGCGACCTCGTGGTACGTTGGTCTGATATGGCTACGGTTGTGGAAGGAACTGGCGATGACGCCATTACCCACCACCTGTATCAAGAAAACAAAGAAGCATACTTGTTTGAAGCCCGCGCTGATATTTCTGTGGTTGGTAATGTATGGGCCACCGCAGATTTGGCTGAAAGCGGTAACTAATTCAAAATCGCGGCCTAAAAACCGCGTTGGGGTTGTGTGGGGGCGAAATGCCCCCACGCCCTACCCCTAAAAGGAGCGAAATATGTTTGAACTCAAAAAATACAAAATCGTCAAAAGTTTTAATGGTTATCCCGTAGGAATTACGGTTGCCTTTAATGGTGCAGACGCAAAGAAATACGCGAATTTTATTGTAGCAAAGGAACAAGTAGCGGCCCCTGTGGTTGCGCCTGTTGTAGAAGAAGTTAAAGAAGAAAAACCGAAAAGAAAATATGTAAGAAAAGGAAAAAAATAATGATTTACGACCTAATCCCTACTGATGTTATTAAAAAAATTACAGGTACTACTGACGAAACGGAAGCAGTAACGCAGGGCCGCACCATTGTGAGTATGGTGCAAGCGTATTTGGGATTAGTGCTAGTAAAGCAGAATTTTTGCAACGTAAAGATAACCGTTCCCTATAACTTTAGCCGTGTAATCAGGCCTAAATATGCGCCGATTAACTCGGTTAGAGAAATAGGAATTATTACTAATAACGGAACGTATAAAGCAGACAATACGTCCTATGTAGCTATTGGTCGTTTTACGGTTGAAGTATTACCGCATTTTTGGCGTTGTTTTCATCACTCGCCATTGCCCGCTAGTGTGGCGGCGGTAGAAATGTCTTACAATGCCGGGCTGTACGCTAACTGGAGCGAAGTCCCCGGGGTTATCCAAGAAGCCATGCAAGAACTTTTGAAGTACAAATATAACTCCGGCTATGCGGCAGGATTCCAAAGCGAGCATTTGGGGGATTATTCCTACACAAAGGGAGCGTTTGCCGCTAATAGTGGGATTCCGGCTGAAATTGCGGGTATGTTAGACGGATTAGAACTATGAGTTTCTTTGGGTTACTAAACGATAAATGTACTATTTACAACCGCGTGAAAAGCATTGATGAAGAAACGGGGGAAATCCTATTTACTGAACAAGCAGTTGACACGGATGTACCCTGTGCCTTGCAACATTCCGGCGGTGGTTTAGATAGAACAAGCCGTTTAGCCAAAGAAGATAATACAGACCGACTTTATTTGTTATACCGTACTGACATTAAAAAAATGGAAACGGTTATTGATGTAAGAGGGGAAAAGTACCGTGTGCGTGAAATTATAGATATGGGCGGTCGCAGAAGATTTACAAGATTAGACCTTGAGAGGTATAGCGTCAATGGCTAGTGTAATCAAAATCACTTTAGGTGGGTTTGACGAACTAAACGACCTTTTAGATAAAGAGCCGCAGAAACAAGTTGATGCTATGATTAAGGCCCAAACAAAACTGGCTACGCAGGCAGAGGCGAAATTAAAACGCGGACTTTCCCATAACGGCGGTCGCGGAAAAGGTGCTAAACCTTCCCCAAAAGGGGATATGCCGTACTTACACACGGGGCGTTTGCGTAATTCTATTGGTTTTAAGACCGTAGCGCGTAAACGGGATGTACAAACCAAAGTGGGTAGCGGTGCTATGGGTAATCCTATTGAGTACGCCAAATACTTACAAGGCCGAAATGATGACGGTATTAGACCGTTCTTATGGGCCGTAAGGGATTTGGTAACAAGCGAGCGGTTAGTTGCTTATTTTAATCAGTATTGGAAACCATTATCAAAATGATAGAAAACATTATTTTGAACTATCTAAAGGCAGATACTACACTAGCCGAATTGACAGGGGCAACGGAAAATACGCCGTGTAACATATACCCCGACTTCGGGCAAGTAGAAAGTTTGCCGTGCGTGGTAATGAGTGCGGATAGTCCTACAAGTCCAAGTTCTAACCCGTGGGATTACACGCAAAATTTAACCTTTGAAATCTATGCTAGTACGGAAAAACTAGCACAAAAGATTAGAAACCGATTTTACGAATTACTAAACAAATACGACGATTTCTTTTTGGCTGATACTGAAAAAGGAATAATCATCCGGGAAGCGCACGCGGTTTTTGCGAGTGTATCAAATCATTTCCCTAATGATACGATCCAAGCCAAAGAGAAAGTAGTGTCATTTGATTTTAGATTTACTAAATGCGCGTAAATGGCGCAAGGAGAAAGAGAAATGCCGACTAAAACTGAATGTAAAAATATCGTGCTTTCTAGCGCAAAGAAAGTTTTAATTGCGCCTTATGGAAGCACCAAAGACCAAGCCACGGATATTGGTTTCACAAGTGGAAACGTAACCATTACCGGGGCTATTGAAAAAGCACTAATTCAAGTAGACCAAAGTTTAACGCCTATCCGCGAAATCACTACTGCGGTCAATTTGAATTTGTCTATTCCTTTGGCATCCGTAACGCTTGCCAACTTGGCCCTAGCGTTGCAAGTAGAATTTGATGCCGAAGGCAACGCTTCGTTCTTAAAAGAAGCGTATTATTCCGTTTGGGTAGAAACCGAAGGCCCGGTTGGGGATAACGGTAAACCGAAAGCCCGCACTTTTGAATTTGAAAAAGTGTCCTTTGCCGGAACTGGCGAATTAGCCCTCTCTCGTACGGATATGCAAAATCCGACGTTAGAAGGTAAACTCATTCATTGCCCTGACCCGGATTACCCGGACTATATCGGTATCAAAGTAACGGAAGAAGGCGAAGAAAGCGCGAGTTAGTTATGTTTGTATTTCGTAATTCAAAAAAGACCCTTGACATTACGGATGCTTTGAAACGCAAAGAAGCCCAAATCACTATCGGCGGTAAGTCGGTAGTGATTAGGGCGTTTAAGTTGGCCCAAGCGTTAGAGTTGCTTTCTGCGTTAGGCAACGTGGGCGAACTTATCAAACTAGCGGGAACGGACTTTGGTGCGTTTAACCGTGAACTTTTGACTAAATTGCCTGTTATTTTGGCTTTTTCCTTGCCCGAGTACAATGTAGACCCGGCAAAAGTAACATTAGCGGAATTTGCCGATTTGGTACTAGCAATTTATTGTGTAAATGATTTGGAGCGTATTTTAATAAATTTTACGAAGGCGGTGCAGTCAATGCCAAAACTAACGCAGGGTTTGGCGGTATCGCCAAAGCAATAACCGAGTATTTTGGGGTAAAGGTAGAGGATTTAAGCCCCGCGCAAATAAATGCGTACGTTTTAGAGATAGCAAAGGCCCAAAAAGAGGAATTAAAGGCATTAAAAGGGCCGGAAAAATTAATAAGTAAAGACACAAAATTGCAAGACCTAAAGAAATTAGGAATTGTTATTAAAAACAAAAAGAAGATTTAACGAGAGGGGAACAGTAAATGCGAAAGAAACTGAAAGGAAATCAACAAAATGGCTACTGCTTCTATTTTTTCCAACATTGAAGCATTATCCCATTCCTTTCCGTAGCATTTATTAAAAATTTGTTTTAGTTCCATACCAATAGTATAGGTAAAAAACGAGGAAAAATCAAGTGGCAGACGATAGACAAGTAAACATTGTTATACGCACCCAGTATGAAGGTAAAGGGGAAGTTGATGCAAAAAAAGGCCTTAAAAACATAGAAAAGGCCGCACAAAGCGCTTCAACTGGTGTTGTAACAGGTGCTAAAGATTCGGCAAACGGTATGAATAATTTGGGTGCCGCAGTAGGTAGAGTTTTTGCCGCTTTCTATGCCGCAAAAGGTGTAATTTCTTTCTTTACATCTTCTATTAGTGCCGCAAATGAAAATGCCCGCGCGGTCAATACGTTAGCCGCCGCCTATCAAGCAGTAGGTTATACTGCTGAAGGTGCTATGAAACAAGCGCAAGCGTTTGCGACCAAGATGCAAAACCTTACGGGCATAGCAGACGAAGCGTTTTTAAATGCTCAAAGATTACTCGCAAACTATGGCGTAGTTGGTACTAAAGCACAAGAAGCCATACAAGCGGCCTATGCGTTGTCTATCGGTAAGCAAATGGACTTTGCCTCTGCTATGGATATTGTTTCCAAAGCGGCAGTCGGTCAAACGCAAACTTTAGCGCGTTATGGAATCCAAATTGACAAAAACGTACAAGAAGGCGAAAAGTTTGATGCGGTTTTAGAGAAAATCAATGAACGCTTTGGCGCAACAGCGCAAGCGGCTATGGGTGATGCTATTACAAAGACAAATTCACTCAAGCAAGCGTGGGGGGATTTCAAAGAACAAATCGGCGTAGGGTTAAATGACGGTCTTGTTCCGGCAGTTGACTTCTTAACTAAAGCCGTAGGGTGGTTGAGCAAAGCATTTAAAATGATGTCAACTGCGGCATCAGTAGAATTTGACTGGATTATTACAGGTTTAAAAGGTTTAAGAGCCGCGTTTTTATCTTTGGGTGAATATGCCGTTAAATCATTGAAACCAGCAGTAGATTTAATTAGCAATATACCAGTTGTTGGCGATAAGATTAAAGGCGTTTATGACAATGCTAGTAACTCTTTGGCAGAAATGGCTAAAAGCGCACGTCAACAAACCGTTGAAATGGCGCGTATGGCTACCCCGATTAGTGATATTTGGAAAACTGAAAAAGGGATTACTGAAGAACAGGAAGCACAACGAAAAACAAACGAGGATTTAGTAAATAAAAAACGTCAATTAGCCGCCGCAACAAAAGAAGCAGCAGAGGCAGAAAAGAAGTCGCGGGAAGAACAATTAAAAGCGTTGGATAATTTAGGGCTTTCTACTTCTAAAGATTTGAAGGGTTGGAGCCGTGATGAACAGTCAAGCGAGCCAAGTCCTAACGAATGGGAAGTTTTTGCAGGTGAGGAAAACCAGTTAGGGTCTGCCGCAGATGCAGTCGCTCAATATGATGCCGAAGCGGAACGGTTGCAAAATTTACGCGACTTGAAACTCCAATATATTGAACAGGAAATAAGTGATGAAGAACTAAAACAACAGGCACTTGCTAATTTAGAAACACAATATCAGCAACAACAATTAAATAATCAAAAAAACCAAGCCAAAGCAAGACAACAGGTTTATGCCTCAATGTGGAGCAGTTTTACTGCACTAGCAGGTAGTGAAAACAAGAAAATAGCGGCTATTGGGAAAATTACAGGTATAGCACAAGCAACGATTTCCACATTTACTGGTGCGGCTAATGCTTTGCGTGATGTTCCATATCCTGCTAACTTGGCGGCTATGGCTTCCGTTTTGGCTCAAGGTCTTGCCTTAATCGGTCAAATTCAAGGAGTGAAACTCGCTGACGGTGGTTTAGTAAAAGCCGTTACGGGTGGTGTTCCGGCGGTAGTAGGAGAAGGCGGTAGTGATGAAGCCGTACTTCCTTTGGATAACGCTAACGCCATGCGCCGAATTGGTGGGGCGATTGCTGAAGAAGGGGGTGCAGTTGGTGGAGTGGTAGTGAATATCAATGTAGCCGCAAGCGGTGGCGTAGAAGCCATTTTAGAGCAACTAACCGACGCAAGCCGTAACGGGGTAGTCCAAGCGTTAGAATTTGCAAACCTTAATTACAAAGTAGGCGCACAACAACAGGGGTATAGTGTATGAAACCTTATATATTTTTAACCGAAAACACTTTGAACTATACGCAAGACGAAAACGCTTTAGAAATCAATGTTAAAGACCTCGCCGTTAGTGTTCCATATACAAAAATAGTTTATTTTACAGATAGATATGGAAATATCGTAAATAGAACTATTGACACTTTAATTCTTAAAGACACTAACATCCAAGATATTTCCATTGAAACATCAAACGGTGGTACATATACGACGTTTTTAACCTTAACAGGCAATACGCACAGTACGGTGGTTTTAAAATCCGCCAATCATGTAACTACTTCGTCAATTCGCATTACGATACCTGATAGCGCGAATAATCCTGAAAACGTAGTGGCTAAAATGGGCGTTTACGGCTTTCTTTGCAACCTTTTGGCTCTAACTGATAGCAACTACAAAATAGAAGCCAACGAGGGCGGTTATCGTGTCGTTTCAGGGGCTTATATTCATTACGCAGATTATAAAAAGTGGGTCGGCAAGGTAAAAATGGAAAACTTGCCGAAAACGCAGTTTGATTTACTAACTGAACAAGCCGATAAAGGCGAAATGACGGTTATTCCATACGAAGATTTACAGGCAGATGAAATATACGAGTGCGCGGTAAAAAGAGAGTACCAATACGAAGTAAACCGCAAAACGGAACTTTACTCTTTGGAATTGGAGTTTAACGAACTATGATGCAAATTCCGGCAGGTTTAGCAAACTTTATGAAAGGCCAAAACTTAGATGGCCTGAAGCCGTTTGCTTTCCTGTTTAGGAACAAATGGAATAGTGTAACCGAAAAATACGAATTAGATACCGATAATCCTATTGACATTTCGGGGATGATAGCCAAGCCAAACACTTTATCAATGACCCTAGATGTCAACGAAGTGGCGCAATATAACGCGAACAATGTAACTTTGACCTTACGTGATACCAAGAATTACTTTGTAGAAGGCACGCCGAACAGTTATTTCCCGGATGGCTACCAACTTTATGGCTCTATGGTAGTCCTTTATTACGGTACTGATTCAACGAACAAAACCCCCTTATTTACAGGGGCCATTAAAGATTTGCCTACTTATAAACCCGAAAAATACGAGGTGGACTTAAAACTTGTTTCCCCTTTGGAAATGCTTAAAGACATTGAAGCCAAAGATTTTAGCGACAAAGTAACAGGGGAAGCATTGATTTATAAAAGCACCGATAGCGACGGACACCTTATTTATTGGACTAATGGAACGGGTGTAGGCGGATTTGACGCTATTTACGCAAACGATGATAAACTTTTTGAAGGTGTAGATTACGAAGTAGAACAAACGAGCGTATTAAATGCCCCCGCTATTGTAAAAATTATAAATTCTTCTTATTATTCTGCGACTATTACCGCTGATTACTATACTTGGAAAACAGGTTTAACGGTTGAACAAATCGTTGCCGGACTTGTAGCACTTGCCGGATATGATAGCGGTACTGAAGATATTAGAAATGTTGTATGGACTACCGCGGTAAGAAACCCACCACAAAACAGCCCTATTTTCGCGGGTATTGGATATTACCCTGACGGAGTAAATAAGTATACGTTTAATTGGAAAAACGCGGTTGGATCGTGGAGTTATACCATAGGAACAGGGGCAAGGACTAACTATTTACCTGCTAATTTTGATTTTTCGTTTCTAATGAGAATGGGAACAAGAACTAACCGAGACGGTAATTGCGCGGTTAGTATCGGGGATTATTACTACGGTGGAGCGTTATATATTACTGAAGGGCAATACTCAGCATCCGTTGGTCCTATGGGGGTATATAACGGGATTACTTTTAGAATTGTAAAGAGAAAAGCCGTTGGTCCTAGTTTAGTAAGCAGATTATTTGTTTTTCAAATTATAAATGGAAATTCCACTTTATTATATCGTGGTACTTGGTCCGGCACGGTAACGGATTCTTGGGCGTCTTTTTCAGTACAAAAACGCTCGGGTACTGTAAATATATATCGGGATGGGGCTTTGCTTACAAGTGTAAGCGATAACAATTCCTATAATTTTGATTACCAGTATTACGATGCAGGCGATTCCTTCGGCGTAGAAAACCAAAGTTGGAACATTTACGATAACAATTTAACACTATTGGGTGGAAACTTGGTAAATCCGTGTTTCATTTCTGCTCCTAACGATAAGACAAACTCAGGGCTTACATGGGGCGCAATAAATGCCGATTTAGGACAAACAAACGCTCAGTATTTTTTAACCGTTTTCTTTTCAAATGACGCTTTGACTTGGTCGCAAGGGTTAGCAAGCGGATTAAATACAGTTTTGGGGAAAGAAGAAAGATACCTTTATTACATTTTAGGTATTGCAAACGGCCCAGGTGAAGCGTTTAATATAGACACACCTACGGCGTATTATATTGCATACACCCTATTGGTAAACCTAGTAAATTTGAGTGATTTGACCGTATTGGAAGCGTTGCAAGATTTCGCCTTGATTACGGGGTACGAGTTTGGTGTAGATAGGCAAGGAACTTTCTTTTTTAGGCCCCGTGTGTCTAGTACAACGCCTACCTATACTTTAGGCCATAGTGAGGTAGTCAAGGTAGATACAGTTAAAAAGAGTTTAAGTGATTTCTTTACTAAATTGACTTTGTCTTTCGCACAAATACCTTTGGAATTTTACGCAAATACAGGCACTAAACCGACTTTAGTTGATAAATACGGAATCATCAATAAAGAAATAGACAAGCCGGATATCGTCAATTATGATAACCCTGAACTTGCACAGGCCATTGGCCCGCAGTTATTGGAAGCATACTCGTCTTTGCCTAGTGTGATACAAGCCACAGGCAAACTTAATTTAGAACTAGAATTAAGCGACATTGTTTCATTACGCCGTAACTATAACTTGGTAGAGCCGGAAAGCGCAAGCGATTACACGAAATACGAAAACCAACAAACCTATTATCGGGCCTGTAAGATTACAGGTATGAACTACAATTTTTCAAAACGGCAGATTACTTATACATTACGCGATGTAAGCAACTACAACAATAGTCCAATAGAAGGCGCGGAATTATGGGAATTTGTTTATGATTTACCAATTCAATTAGGAGCGAAATAATGGATTTACAACCAAACAAAGTAGACGGAATTATTAAGCCGATTACTAATACAAGGATTTCGGCGACAGAGTGGAATCAAATAGCCGGCTCTCTTATGGAGTTTATTACACAGGCGGGTTTGACGCCGGATGCTAACGATAACGAACAATTATTAGATGCCTTTAAGGCCATAGCCGCTGATTTATCACTTATCGGAGCAAATACTAACTTATCTAACCTAACCGCTACCGGGGAAAGTCATTTTGCTAATCCGTCGCTTTCCAATATATCTAATTTGGGTAAACAAGAAATTGTGAACTATGCTATGCCGGATTATGCTAACGGAACTACTGAAACATTGCCTGCTCATGGCACTTGGACTCAAGTAACAAAGGATAGTTTCGTAGTTGTTTCGGGTACTGACCCTTATGGCGTGAACGTAACCGCGTGGGTATCTGCCGAAAACACAGGGAACAATACTCATATTGTCGGGTCTTTTTATAATGACGAAACAAGCGGATTTACAAAGGGGTGTTCTTTTAGTTTCTTTGTGCCTAAAAACTGGTATTTTAAGACGGATTTTGAACAATCGCACTATGCCTATATCTATCCGTTAAAAGGCGCACAATAGGGGGAATAAATGGACTGTCAATGTGAACAAAAGATTAAGATTTTTCGGGGTGATGACACGAACTGGAACGGGGAAAACCTGCTAAATTTTGTGGTTACATCTGCCTCGCCTGAAATTGACCTTTCTACAATGACCGCTAAATTTATTGTAGGAAGTATCGTGTTTGATAACATTTCCCTTGAAACCGGGGAATTTACGATTAACTTCACGCACCAACAAACCGCAACAATGCCGTGGGGGTTAAATAAAGGCGTACTGCAAATCTTGGATGCAGACAAACGGATTAAAACGGTAACAAATTCTATTAACCTGTTTGTAACGAGTGAGCCGTTTGAAGAAGAAAGCCAAACTATTGATGTAACCGTACCCGAAGGGAGTCCTGTAACCATTGAACTTACGGTAGGTAGTGGCGGTCAAGGCGGTGGCTCTTGGGGTAGCATTACCGGGAACATCCAAGACCAAGAAGATTTACAAGCCGAATTTGATACCAAAATGGATAAATCAGGGGGTACTTTTACCGGGGATGTAACCCTTGCACAATGGGTGTCCTTAAAAACACAAGTAGGCGAACTGCACGATATAAACGATAACATTGTATTAGGCGGGAAAGGTACTAACTACGGTCTATATGTAGCCCCGGATGGAACTTCGGCGGCACTAGTAGGCAATAATTCTCTTAAAGACATTATCACAACCGAAGATGTAAAATCTACCTATTCAGCAAGCGGAACTGACCCCGTCAACGGTGTAGCCGTAGCGAGTGCATTAAGTCCTATCAATGCGGTAATCCCTAATCAAGCAACTGCAGAAAACCAACTAGCGGATAAGAACTTTGTAAACAGTTCGGTAGCAACAAACACCGCTAACTTCATTGGCACGTTTAACTCCGTCGCTGACCTAGAAGAGTATAGTGGAACATTGACTAATAATGACTATGCTTTCGTAATTAGCACGGATTCCGCAGGAAATACGGTTTATAACCGTTATAAATATACTACGGCAACCTCCCCCGCTTCTTGGCAATTTGAATATGCGCTTAACAACTCAAGTTTTACGTCTAATCAATGGGCGGCTATAAATTCGGGCGCGACTTCTACGAATATAGCGCAAATTGCTACCAATACAACGGCTATTGCAGGGAAACAGGACACTATTAGCGACTTAGAAACTATTAGAAGCGGTGCGGCGTTAGGTGCTACGGCCGTACAGCCTTCTACGTTGGCAAACTATGCTACTACTACGGATTTGGCGGCAAAACAAGATAAAACCTTGACAATCCCTATCACTGTAGACGGAACGCAAGAAACCACCGTAGAGGGGGCGTTAGGGGCTATAAATACGCTTGCAGGGAAAGGATTACGGAATAAATGCCGTGATACTGCAAACTCTTTGTTTGTTTCGCCCAACCAAACCGACGAAATTGGAACGGCAGGAAGCACGTTAAATTCCGTTTACTTCGGGCCGCAAGCGCAAACGACTTTGGGAACAGGAACAACGGTTGTAGGGTCAAACGGTGTCACTCAATACAACTACGGAACATCAGTCGGCTCTGGTGCAAAAGCAAATCAAGGATATTGTACTGCTATCGGCAGTAAAGCCAAAGCAAGCGGTGGTCGTAATGCTCAATATGGTGGCTCTACGGCTCTAGGGGCGGATGCAAACGCTAACGGTGGCACGGCTCTAGGGGCGGGTACTAACGCATCTTCTACGAGCGTTGCAGTAGGTCGCGGATATGATAGCACAAACGTCGTTACTGCAAGTGGGAACAGGTCTATTGCTATCGGTGCTTTATCGGGTACTTCTATCCAATGTAAGGCCACGGGCGTGGACTCTATCCAACTTGGAAAAGGTGTAAACTCCACCGCACAACTGTTTCAAGTATACTCCTATCCGTTATTAGATGGTAACACAGGGAAAATCCCTGCTGAACGATTGCCTTCTATTAGCAGTGCGCCAACACTAACATGGTACACTGGCAACACCGGAACGACTGTAACCATAGCAGACACATCAAGTGCCAACCTAGTAAAGATTTACAAGAACGGCGTATTGCTAGAGCCAACCGCCGACTACTCTATCAGCGGAACGACTTTAACCCTCGTTACCGCCCTTGTTTCTACGGATAAGATTACAACAGAGGTGTTTTAATGAGCGAAACTTTAATCAATCAAAATCAAATTAGCGACGTTGACTGGGTCAAACCAGCTGGTTGGGTGGATATTCGCTCTGGTGCGTTACCTAACTCTATTTATTTTCTAGTAGGACATAGCGCGGATTATACGACATATCCTTCGTTTTCTATAACTCCGCGCCTTACTAATAGCGGCACTTATGACATCTATATTGACGGGATTAAGCAAGTGTCTGCCGTTGCTAGTAACACCGCAACTACGATTACTTGGCAAACGCTCGCCCTAACTTCGGGATTTGATGTTACTTACCCAACTTCATTAAGAACGCATATCGTTCGTATTACGCCAACTGGTAACGATACTTTGTCCGATATACTAATGGGTAATTTTACAAATAATGGTGGTGTATTATGGGCGCACGTTACTGCACAAAACAATATAAATTACCAGTTTGGAAGCACAAACGCAGGATATGGATGTAATCATTTGATAGGTGTTACCTGCAGTCGTGATGCGTTAAAAGTAAAGAATTTAAATAATGCCTTCGGTAATTGCGCCGAATTGGTTACTTTACCACCGCTTGAAACTACGGGTACTGATACAATAATCCATTATGCGTTTTATGACTGTAAAAAATTAAAACGTATCAAGTTAATTGGATTTAACCAAACAAGCACATCCGTTTATAACTCTGCTCCATTTAATAATTGCGAAAGTTTAGAAGAAATTATAATGGATAACTGTTTGACTCGTATTGCTAACTTTTCGGGTTGCAAATCATTAAAAAAGTTGCCTACGGGAAACACCTTCCACAACGGCTATCAAACAACGATAGATTTAAAAGATTTAAAAAATCTTTCACAAACTGTACTTGCAATAGATTCGTCTATTGCAAAGAAGGTTTTGGCAAACGGAACTTCATCAAACCGTATGGATGGATTAAAAGGGCTTACTGTTGCAAACGACGCCCCTTTTGATGATGCTAGTTCGCCGCAAATTAACGTTTCTTATACAGGGTTAGACCGTGCGGCACTTGTCAATCTGTTCAACAGTTTGCCGACTGTAAGTGCAAGCCAAGTAATCAATGTAACGGGTGCTACAGGTGCGGCTGATTTAGATGCAACCGATTTGGCAATAGCCACGGGGAAAGGTTGGACTGTAACGAGGTAGAACTATGGTATACAAGAAAATCCAAAACGAACAAGGCGATTACAAAGATAATCAAGAAGTACGGTATGACGTATTAGAAGCACACGAGGCGTGGACTCCGCAAGGACTAAATGTCGGTTGGGATGAATATATGGACTTACAGGCCGCGTTACTGGCGTATGGATTAGTATATGACCCGTTACTCGAGCCAATAGAGGTGGTAGAATGACACCCGAACAGTTTGAAATTGCTTGGAAAGTAGCCGCCATTGTGTTTGGTGCAGGTGTTTTTTACGCGGAATTAAAGGCAATTCGTAAGGATATAGCACGTCTTGAGAAAAAACAGGATGCCTATAATCACTTGCAGGAACGTACCTTAAAACTTGAAGTGTGGAGAGATGAAGTATGCCGAAATTCGGTAACGCAAGTAAACAAAGATTAGCGACCTGCCATCCTGACTTGCAGGCCATAATGAACGAAGCCATTAAGTACATTGATTTTTCGGTGGTTGAGGGCTATCGTACGGAGGCAGATCAAGAGAAGTATTACCGCGAGGGTAAGAGTAAAACTTTGAACAGTAAACATCTTTTACGATACTGCCCGGAATATGGTGGTAAATACTCTTACGCGGTGGATGTAGTGCCGTACTTCTCTAGCACGCCACACACGGACTTTAACGACCGGGAAGAATTTTGCCTTTTGGCGGGGGTAATCTTATCAACTGCTAAAAGGTTAAAAATGGAAGGGAAAATAAAATCCGACATCCGCTGGGGCGGAAAGTGGGATAGTGCGCGTATCAAAGGAAATAAATTTTTTGATGGCCCGCACTTTGAAATCAAATAAAGGAGTGAAAGTATGGAGCATATTATTGAAGTATGGACTTGGGCAAAAGCACATTGGGATATTTTTGTGCAAATCATCGGTTATTTGGTTGGTATTGCAACGATTATTGTTGGGCTTACCAAATCTGCCAAAGATGACGCCTTTTTGGGAAAACTGAAAAAAGTATTAGTTTATTTTTCCCTGTTAAATGAAGATGGCACACCTTGCAAAAAGGAAAAATAAATGTGGATTCACGTTATTTTAATTGGTGGGTTTCTCTCTCTTTTGGGGCTTGTAGTTTTATTAGCTTCCAAAGGGGGGAGTAAATCCGCCCAACTAGAAGTATTAAAACAGGAAATCAAAAAACGTGCAGAGGAGCAAGCCCGTGCACAGAAAATACTTAATGATGTTTCTAATATGTCTAGCGATGACGTGCGTAAACGGTTGCAAGACATTTCAAGCAAGTAATGCTAGTGCCTGTTTAGTACCGTTTGATTACGCGGATGAAGGCGTAAACGATACCAACGCGCGGGCGTTGCTTGTACACTATTGCTTGTGCAAGGATGAAAAAGCGTGCCAGTAGATACGAAATGCAAACACGCGGAATTTGACCCGTATTTTAGCGAGTGTATTTGTAAGTTTTACGGATTACCTTGCCGCGTGTCTTGCCGTACTTGTCAAAAAAAGGATATTTAAAATGGATATAGTTTACACTTTGCGAAATCATTACGACGGCGAGGAGTTAAGATACTCTTTGCGTTCGTTAAATAATATCCCGCATGACAAGGTTTTCTTTGTCGGTGGTTGCCCTCGTTGGTCAAAAAACGTGATACATATCCCTACGGAACAAACAGGCACAAAGTACAAAAACACAACGAACAATTTAATAACCGCCTGTAATGATCCGCGTATATCGGCAAACTTTATCTTAATGAACGACGATTTTTTCATTTTGGAAAAAATAAAAAGCCCTACCAAAGAACTTAACTTATATATGGGTACTGTGCAAAGTTATATTGATAGATTAAAAAAACGCCATCCGGCAGGGAGCGCATATATTAAAGGTATGGAACAAACAAAAGAATTTTTGCAAGGTTTATGCGTTTCCGAGCCATTATCTTATGAGTTGCATATTCCTTTTGTTGTAAATAAAAAGAAATTTCTAAAAATGTTTGAACTGCCCGGCGTTAAGGAAATACCTTGCTTCCACAAACGCACTGTATATGGCAATTTATATTTGAAAGGTGGTACTGATACCCAAGATGTAAAAATCTTCTTTAATAGCGGTTTTGTGCCAAAGAAACTTGGGAAATTTCTGTCCTGTGATGATATGGGATTTTACACTTTACATAATTTTCTACTTAACAAATTCCCCAAAAAATCGGTTTATGAAATTTAATCCGGGCAACAAAAACCTCCCGCGAACGCCCACCCGCCGTTTCGTACTTTTTCGGCGGGTTTATTATTTAACTCTGTCAAAACTCTGCCAACCCTACTCCCTTATAGTTTGTTTAGTTTGCAATTTGGAACAGCATATTTCCAGACGTAAAAAAGGGGCATTTTCAAGGTTTCTCGCCATAAAAACGCCCCTCGTCTAAAAGAGCCAAGACGGGGGAATTTTACACAACTGAACTCTGCCAAATTTACTGCCAATGTTAAATTTTTGGAAGTTTTGTAATGGCTGATTTTAGATCCGCCGGGGCCAAGTGGGCGTATATTTCGGTCATCTTAATACTGCTGTGTCCGAGTAATTTTGATACTCGGTATAAGTCCACGCCGTTTTGCACTAGGTGGCTTGCGAACGTGTGCCGGAGTTTATGAAGGCCACATTTGAAGGGCAGTTTTTCTTTCGTTTCCTTTGCGTAAAACGCCGATAAATAATAGGGGGAGTATCTATCCACTCCGACATTTATAACAAATTCTGCGCCTTTTTTGGCGCGTTTTTTTGCGTTTTCTAGGGCTTTTCTTAAACCGGGGGCCATAGGCACAAATCGGTGTCCTTCGGTTTTGTTGGGAGCGACGTAAATTTGATTGTTCTTAAAATCTACATCCGCCCATTTTAGAACGGCTGTTTCCCCGCGTCGCAACCCGGACTGACATCCTAATCTTACGACTAATTGCCAATCCGGGTTAAAGATTTTAAGTATTTGCTTTATTTCTTCTGCGGAGTGAAACTCTACGCGGCCTTTAACTTCTTTGAATTTAGACACTTTGCGCCAATTTTGCGGGGGTATTAAATCCCAAAACTCGGCCTGTCGCATGGCGGTCTTTATAGCGCGGATATCTCTATTTAGCCCGGGTGCATATTGCGTTTTAAGTTTAGATTTATGAAATACGGCGCACTCGTCCAATAGGGCTGGGGTTAGTTCGTCAAGGTATTTAATTTGTTTGAACTCGTTAAACTTCTTTAATCCGTGTTCAAATTTATCAAGCGTTCCCGGTTTGCGTGTGGCTTTAAGAAATTCGCGGTAGCGTATCAAAAAAGCTTCAAAAAGCACTTTCCCGGCGTTTGTGGCCTGTCTATCGTCTGCGAGTTTCCCGGCGCGTAAAATAGCGACTTTTCCGTCTTTAGTACGCAAACTGACCCGACGACGACGTCCGCCGACGACTAAATCGGCGTATTTAATGCCGGACTTCGGGTCAGTGTAAATTCGCATTATTATTTAGTCAAACACTCGTAAAACTTATCAAAATCATAATTTCGGCCAGTGCTGCCTATCCGCGATTTTGATTTGCAATGTTTCGCTTTTTCGTTTATTTCTTGTCGCAAAATAACTTCGTCAATATTTTCGCCTAATTCTTTAAACGTGGGCTCTTGGCTCCATTGAGCCACGGGTAATATAGGCGTGACGTAGTTCTTCGTTTCAACAAGATACGGTTTCCCATTGATGGTGGCTACATTATGGTTTATCCCCATGGCGCACCCACCGAGTAGTACGGCTGTTAGTAATATGCTAGTTGTGTTCATTTTTTTGCTCCTTTTCTAATACGTTTATTCCCAATATATCGTATAAATCCTGCGAAAAATCACGGAATAAATTACCATCGGCAATTTTCCAAATAGCAAAAAAACGGGCGACAATAAGATACTGGTCAAACTCTATTTCTCCATTTCGTGGTAAAAATAAAATTGCTTTGTTGTTATCTGGGTATATTGTAAAGTGATATTTTCCGTGTTCAAAGCGCATTATTTTTTCAAACTTTATTTGGCTAGATGTATTTGAAACAAGACGAAGGGATTTGTCAGTTATATATAAGAAACCTTTATTTTCTTTTTTCCCACCGACGTTTTTCCACGCAAACGGCTCTTGGAAATATATCTTTTCTTTCGGCAAATTTAAGTTAGGGTTTTCTATCGGGGGTAATCCTTCAGCATCCCACTTTTTGACTTGGTTAATCAAATCTTCGCACTCGGACTTGAATTTCTCTTGCAAGGCGAGCGAGCGTTCTTTCTTTGCCTTGTTGCTTTTGGCCTTTAGAACGGCCCATATAATAAAACCTACTACGAGTAGAAAAATCAAAAAACACGCTTTTACGGGGTGTTGTTGTAAATCTCTGATGATAGTAGTAACGAGCCACGCGACGGCGGCTACCCCGGATAAAACAATAAACAATACACCTTCAACCGCTTGTTGCGCTTTTGTTTTTCTCGCCATAAATTACTCCTTGTTTATTTTTAATTTCAAAATTTCAATGTCTTTTTTTAGAATTTCTACATCTTTTTCAAGCAACGCAAGACGTGCGTTTTCCGTGGGGTTTTGCGCGTTTATTGTACTGTGGTCTGTTGCTATATTACCAGAATTTTCAAAAAAATAATTAGACGGATAGCCGAAAACACGGGCTATTTTTTCTACGGTTTCAATTTTTGGACTACCGCCATTTAACCACGCACTAAACGCTTGATTACTAATACCTAAAAGATCCGCCATTTTTGTTTGGGTATATCCTTTTTTTAGCATTTCTATTTTTATTTTCTCCTTAAAAGGATTTGTTTTTTTACTCATTTCTAACCTCTTTTATCGTCGTAAATTTGGAAAATACAAAAAAGCACTTGACATTTCCAAATTATTTTGTTATATTATCAATGTAAAGGTTGGAAATATCAACCAAAAGCGGCGGCAAAGCCGAACGCTAAATCCTTAAAAACGGACATTTTTAAGGTAGCCAACGGTAAGAGAAGTTGAAAAGATTTTGAACATTCTAGGGTAATACCTAGAAAGCAAATCAACTGACTATTCCGTTGACTTAAAGAGTACCTAGGGTGTCCGCCCGCTAAAGGTACTCTTTTTAATTATAGCAAATTACAAACTAAAGGAACTACGCAAATATGGGTTACGCACCTGAAACGATTTTAACAACTAAAGAAGCCGCCAAGCGTTTTGGTTGGACTCCCCAATGGTTAAGAGTAAGAACTTACGCCGACGGAATCCCTTTCCGCCGGGTTGGGAAAAGAAATATGTGCTATTTAGCCAAAGATTTAGCAAAGTACGCAGGGATCAAGGTGGAGGAATTATGAAAAAACTTATTCATTTTATTTTTAATCCCGAAGATATGAGCAAAGAAGCTTGTGCAGTTTGCATGGTAGGGATTTACGCAGTAGTAGCATTGATGTTTATTTGGAACATTTGACAATTTCCCGGCAAACTTACCGGGCGGGGCTAGCCCACCATAATCTTCTTGGTGCGCCGATACACTCTAAAGCCCCGACAATTTGACCCGCACTCAGGGGTGGGAGCGGGTAAACGGGGCGGACACCATCTCACAAGTCGCCCCGAAGATTTAAGGAAGTAGCAGTTAGGGGAAAACTGGCTCTGAACAAAAACTCCTTTGGTTGATTTGAGGGTAAACAACCGCAATATAGGAGGTAGTATATGGGATTACTAGAACAAGGAAAGAAAGTTATTGAAAAAATAGAACACGCGCCAACGCGACCGATCATTGACTGGTCCGACATTTTCAAGCCGTGGGGGATTTAATATGGGCGACAAAAAAATTATTGCTTATAAGGGTTTTGATAAAGACCTTAAATGTAGAGGTTTCCAATACAAAATCGGTAAAACTTACAAACAAAACGGAAAAATAAAAGTTTGTGAAAACGGGTTCCATGCGTGCGAAAATCCTTTTGATGTATTTGGATATTATGACCCAGCTACTTCTCGTTTTGCTGAAGTTGAAGCATCGGGGGAAGTAGAACATTCCGAAGATAAAATCGCCTGTTCCAAACTTAAAATAAAAGCCGAAATCGGTTTAAGTGGTTTGATAGGAGCCGGAGTTAAATTTATTTTAGATAAAGTAGATTTCAAAAATGCTCCGGCAACCAATACTGGCGACCGGAGCGCGGCAACCAATACTGGCGACCGGAGCGCGGCAACCAATACTGGCGACTGTAGCGCGGCAACCAATACTGGCGACTGTAGCGCGGCAACCAATACTGGCGACTGTAGCGCGGCAACCAATACTGGCGGCTGTAGGGCGGGAGCCAAAAATG
>JAZOXE010000120.1:0-3336 GCA_045659525.1 Faecousia sp.
ACGTTGGAATATCTGTTAGTCGGTGGTGTAGTTATCAAAATAACCCTGGATATAAATGATAGGGGTGCCCTTATCGCCGGAACCGGAAGTCAGGTCACACAGAGAACCAATCAAATCCGTCAGGCGGCGGGGAGTAGTGCCTTGGGCGGCCATATTACCCACCAGGCTGGAACCGTCTTTTTGCATAATCTTCTCTTTAATGGCATCCCGCAAAGCCTCACCGGACAAATTGGCAAAGTCGTTGTCAGCCAAGTATTTCAGTTTCAGTTCGTTGGGGGTACCCTCAAGACCTGCAGTGTAGGCGGGGGAAACAACCGGGTCAGCCAGTTCCCAAATTTTACCTACCGGGTCTTTGAATGCGCCATCGCCGTAAACCATAACTTCCATATGCTTTCCGGTGGCATCCAAGAGTCGCTTTTGAATGTCTTCTACCAAGCCCTGACAATCTCTGGGGAAGAGTTTTACGGTGTCTTCCGTAGATTTATTAGAACCCAAAAGTCCGTAATTGGCATTGTATCCACTGCCGTTTACCGGTGCGTTCATAATCTCGTCAAGACCGTATACCCGCTGTGCGCCGGCGTCTTTCAAAAGCCGTTTGGTACGGGCGCGGGTATGAATGTCGCAGTTAAGAACATTCTTGGTATACTTCAGCACAGCCCGGGGGTCATTGGCAAATACAATTTCCACCTCTGCGCCACATTCCCGAATCAGATTGCTGTAATACTCCACATAGTCAACACCGGTAAAGGGGTGTTTGATATAGCCAAACAGTTCCCGGTAACGGTCTTCGGACAGAATATCCTTGTAAGGATCCACATTGTGTTTATCCATCAAATCCCAGTCGATCAAGTGGTTGCCCACTTCATCAGAAGGATAACTGAGCATCAGTACGATCTTTTTGCAGCCTTTTGCAATGCCCCGCAGGCAGATAGCGAAACGATTACGGCTGAGAATGGGGAAAATAACACCAACGGTATCACCGCCGAATTTTGTCCGAACATCCTGGGCAATGTCTTCGACACTGGCATAGTTGCCTTGTGCCCGGGCGACAATAGCCTCGGTCATAGCCACCACGTCCCGATCCCGGGGGGTAATGCCGTCGAATTTAATTGCACCCAAAATAGAATTTGTAACGATTTGCGCCAGGTCATCACCCTGACGGATAATGGGAGCGCGGATACCCATAGAAACAGTACCTAACATCCGGCTCATAGTAACACATCCAATCTGCATAAATTCATAGATTCCGAAAGAACCCTGACTATTATAATACAAAATAATCTATTTGTAAAATAAAAAATAATAAAAATAAGAAAAAAATATAGGGAATTTATCCGAGAATACCCAAATTTTCTTTCCATTGCAAAATGCGGTAAACAGAAGATTCTACCCGGTCGCGGGAGATGCGTCCGGAGCGAAGCGCATCCAAAACAGCGCGGTAACTTTCTTGGCAATCGGAGGTGCAAATCATATCATTTCCCGCCAAGACAGCCAACACCGCCGCTTCACCTTCGCCGTAATTTTGGGAAATGGCATCCATTACCATATCATCGGTGATAATTACTCCGTCAAAGCCCATTTTGCTACGCAAATAATCGTGAACAGCAGGGGACAATGTGGCAGGGGCAGTGTCATCAATGGCAGCAATCACAGTATGAGTCACCATTACCGCGCCGCAACCGGCATCCATTCCTGCCTGAAAGGGCAATAAATCCTGGCTTTCCAGTTCTTCAAGGCTGCGATTGTCCACAGCCATGGCGATGTGGGTGTCTGTATTATTCCCATATCCGGGAAAATGTTTCAGCACGCTGCCTAATTTATTTTCCGATGCGCTTTTTATCATTTCGGTAATTACCAATGCCGTTTCATCTGGCGCAAGCCCCAAAGAACGCTGATACATAAAGGCATCTTTTTCTGTGGTAATATCGCAAACCGGGGCTAAATTGACGTGAATGCCTAAACTGCGTAAAAGGGTCGCTTTTTCCTTCTCTGTTTCCAGCAGAAGGGAAAGTCCACCCTGGGCGTAGAGACTTTTAGGAGAAGGGAATGGAGTAGCGCGGAAAGCAGAATTTTGGCTTACCCGGGTTACGGTGCCGCCTTCCTCATCCACAGCAAAAAATATGGGGATTTCCCCGTTTTTCTGCAGAGAATTGAGGGCTTGGCGTAGCGTTTGGGGCGTTTTATCTTCCAAATCCGAAGCGAAAAGCACAATACCGCCGGGCGTAATATCCTCTAAACGGTAGGTGCTGGCAAGAAAGAGTTGTCCCACCAATTGCTCATCGGGCAAATCATCTATGATTTCTTGCAGATGATCCGGCTTTACGGTGGTTTCCGCGAATGTTTCCCCAGAAGTTTCCACAGATGTGGTTTCCGTGGGAACGGAAGTCTTACTTCCGCAACCGGAAAGACACAGCGCGCATATGAAAATCAGAATTAAAAACCTTCTCATAGTACTTTGTGCACCAAATACCAAGCGGGAAGTAAAAGAATTGCAAAGGGTAAATAGCCGATTAGCGCATCCGGGCTGAAAGGTAGCACGGTTACACCCCAGTAGGACAAGGCAATGACTAAACCGGCTAAGAGCCCGGTGGTGAGAACGGCTTTTGAAATTTGTTTTCCCACAATGTTGGCAAAGAAAAATGTATATAGTGCGGCAATGATGGGATTTATGGTTGAAATAGCAACACCCACCAGAATTTTCAGTGCGCCGGTGAGCAACATCAGAACCAAAACCGCCAAAAGAATAACCGGCGCGTATGTGGCAATGCCCTCCGGTAGAAATTTCCCCAAAAGACCTGTGACAATCCAGTGCCCCACCGCAGCGAAAACAACGGTCAGCACCCGGAAAATTAGCCAAGTAAAGAGGTTTTTGCCTCTGGGAAGTATTCCGTCAATTAAGTTAACAAGGAACGCAAGAATCAGCATGCTTGTAACTTGGGTGCAAATCACCAAAAACTCCGAAGTTAAAAAGGGGAAAAAGGTGATGGATTCATTGGTGATGGCGGCAAAGGGCAGGGGAACAACATAGTTCATAAGTTCTCCGCCGTAGACGGTTACGACTGCGGTTACGCAGTAGACAAATACAATGCCAATGGCAGAAGAAACGGCGCTGTTAAGCGCAGATTTTTTACCGAAAGCAAAATGTCCGATAAATCCAATTAAAATCGTGCCGACAAGCAAAACGCCGGCAGTCTTCAACAGTTGCCAAAAATCCAGTCCGTGGGATTCAAAAAAAGCAATAACCAAATCCATAATAAACTCCTAAAAAAGGCAAACAGACGCCCGGAAACCGGCGGGGGGTTTTGTGTCTTTTAGAAAAGAAAATATTTCATTTCT
>JAZOXE010000121.1:0-1716 GCA_045659525.1 Faecousia sp.
GTAAATAAAAAATACCGACACACAATTGTGTGTCGTTATTTTTTTTACTTTTTTACGCAAACTACCAAAAAATATAATAAGTTGGTGAAAAAATGGAAAACCAAAAAGTGGGAAAACAGAGTTTTATGTTTGGTACGCCACCGGTAATCACCGCATGGGCCAGTGTAGCCGGAAAGAAAGAATCTGAGGGTCCTCTGTCACACTACTTTGATATCACAAAAAAAGATTCCTATTTTGGTCAAAAAACTTGGGAACTTGCAGAAAAAAGAATGCAACAACTCGCACTTCAAAAGTTAATGGAGAAAGCCGCTTTAGACAAGCGGCAAATTGATGCTGTATTTTCCGGGGATTTATTAAATCAATGTGTTGGCTCCTCTTTTACACTGCGAAATATGGGTATTCCACATTTAGGACTTTACGGTGCTTGTTCTACTATGGCAGAAAGCCTTTTAACGGCTTCAATGGCCATTGGCGGCTGTTTTATGGAAAAAGCAGTCGCTATGACATCTTCCCATTTTGCCTCTTCAGAGCGGCAGTACCGCTTTCCTTTGGGATATGGTGGACAAAGAACCCCTACCTCCCAATGGACAGTCACCGGTTCCGGCGCAGCCCTCGTTTGTAAAACCGGTAAAGGTCCAAAAATTACCGGCTGTACCGTAGGCTGTGTTACGGATTTAGGCATAAAAGATGCCAATAATATGGGCGCTGCTATGGCCCCAGCCGCATTATCCACCATTCGTGCGCACTTTGACGACTTTTCCTGTGCTCCTGAAGATTACGATTTAATTGTCACCGGCGATTTGGGACAATTAGGCAAAGATATTCTTTTGACCCTTGCTCAAAAAGAAGGTTTGGGTATTGGAGGCAGAATTGCCGATTGCGGAACATTGATATTTGACACCATCAAACAAGATGTACACGCCGGCGGCTCGGGTTGCGGATGTAGCGCAGTAACCCTGTGTGGGTATCTACTGAATAAACTCTCCTGCGGAAAACTAAAGCGTATTTTATTCTGCGGTACAGGTGCATTACTCTCACCTACCTCAACACAACAAGGCCTGCCAATCCCCGGCGTGTGTCACGCTATTTCAATATTGGGGGGTTAATGTATGGATTATTTAAAAGCATTTATTGTAGGCGGTATTCTATGCTTGATCGGGCAAATTCTCATTGATAAAACAAAACTTACCCCTGCGAGAATCTTAGTAAGTTATGTTGTGGTCGGCGTAATTTTGGGGGGATTGGGAATTTATAAACCAATAGTGGATTTTGCCGGAGCGGGCGCAACTGTACCACTAACCGGCTTTGGTTATAACCTGGCAAAAGGTGTAAAAGAGGCCGTAAGCAATAGCGGCGTGATTGGCATATTCACCGGAGGATTAAAATCCTGCGCCGGTGGAATTGCCGCCGCCATCACCGCCGCGCTGATTGTAGGGCTTATTTTTCGCGCAAAGGATAAAAGTTAACCTTTTGGGCATACTATCATAGCGGCAGAGCCGATAATAACATCTCGGAGGTAAAATTATGAATAACAAGAATCAGAATCAGCAGAACAATCAGAACAACCAAAACAACCAGAACAACCAGAACAACCAGAACAACCAGAACAACCAGAACAACCAGAACAACCAGAACAACCAGAACCGTAACGGCCGCTAAATGAATGCCGGAGAGCAATGATCTCCGGCAAATTTATTCTACCGCAACAAACGTACC
>JAZOXE010000122.1:0-3166 GCA_045659525.1 Faecousia sp.
AAGAACGTATTCAAAAAATACTGTCTGCCCGGGGGCTGTGCTCCCGGCGACAGGCGGAAAAGTGGATTAAAGAGGGAAGAGTAGTTTGTAACGGAAACATCAGTAGTATCGGTGATACTGCTGATGTAGAAACTGATGAAATTCTTGTAGACGGAAATCAACTGCCAAAACCGCAAAAAAATATATACATTTTACTTAATAAACCAAGAGGGTACGTGACAACCTTGTCGGATGAAAAAGGACGAAAAACCGCCGCACAACTGGTTGAAGGCTGTAACGCCCGCGTCTATCCTATTGGCAGACTGGATATGGACTCTGAAGGTCTTTTAATTTTTACAAATGATGGCGTATTTACGAACTTTTTTATGCATCCGAGACATAATGTGCGCAAAACATATCATGTTTGGGTAAACGGATACTGCGCAGATGCCTTTGAAAAAGTGAAAACGCCAATTATTTTAGACGGGTATCAAATTGCGCCTCCGGAAGTATATTTAATCACAGAAAGCAATGCGCAAGCCATTCTTGAGATTACAATTCACGAGGGCAGAAACCGACAAATTCGCAGAATGTGCGAAAATGCAGGCATGGAAGTAATGCGATTGAAACGTATTAGCGAAGGCTCACTTAAATTGGGAGATTTACCGATAGGGAAATGGCGCTACTTATCTGAATCAGAGGTAGAAAACTTACGAAATCACATTGAGGAAGGGCTGTAAATATTAAATGCAAAAAGATATTTTTTCCGCTCTTAAGGAGGATAACGCCGCTTTTTCCAAAGGGCAAAAGAAAATCGCAGAGTATTTAATAAATTACGCGGATTCAGCGGCATTTATGACGGCAGGCGCACTGGCAAGTGAAGTAGGCGTTTCCGAATCCACTGTCGTACGATTTGCTACGCAAATGGGCTATGACGGTTTTCCTCAAATGCAAAAGAAACTGCAAGAACAAGTTCTGCATAAACTAAAAAGTCCTACCGAAATTGGGAATGATGTTAGCGGTCAAAATCCGTATTTTTATCTTTGTCAGGAAGAATCTGCACAAATTACAGACTGCCTTATACATAACACCCAGGATAAATTTGTGCATGTTGCGAATATACTCAAGAACGCGGAAACCGTTTATGTCGTCGGTTACGGTTTAGGAGCAATTTTGGCGCAATATGCCGTTTGCCACCTTGCAACCATTCTTAAAAATGTAAAACTGATTACAAATGCAGATGAAGACAACCTATGTCGCGAATTTCATTTTCTCTCGGATAAAGATACCGTTTTATTCTATGACTATGGCCGCAATAACACAATGACCCAAAAAGTCGTTGCACTTTGCCATCCCTATGGTGCAAGCCTAATCTTCATTACACCGGAGAGAAATACCGAGAAAACAAACTTTGAAGAGGTGTTTGTAGCGGAAAACCGGTCAGAATCAACTGTTTTACCGATTTCTGCACCACTATTTATAACACGAGCATTGATTTGCACGCTTTGTGAGGAATACAAAAATGGAATATGATGTTATCATAGTGGGCGGTGGTCCTGCTGGAATGTTGGCATCCATATTTGCTGCCAACAAAAACAAACGAGTTATACTTATTGAAAAGAATAATCGTCTTGGAAAGAAATTATTGATAACCGGAAAAGGTCGCTGCAATGTCACCAATCACTGTTCCGGAGAAGATGTCCTCAAAAACGTACCCAGAAACGGCCGATTCCTGTACAGTTGTATCGACAGGTTTCCGCCGGAAGACGTTATGTCCTTCTTTGAAAAAAACGGCTGTCCGCTAAAAGTAGAACGCGGCAACCGAGTTTTTCCTGTAACTGACCGTTCACAATCTGTACTGGACTGCTTGCTTAATCAAATCAAGCAAGCCGGCATAAAAGTAATGACGGCAACGTTTCAGGATATACTAACAGACGAACAAGGTGTCTGCGGAATCAAGACAGATAAGGGACAACTCTATAGCCGGAAGGTTATACTGGCCACCGGTGGTCTGTCTTATCCTGCAACCGGATCCACCGGTGACGGTTTCCGCATTGCGGAAAAATTAGGGCATACTGTGACACCTCTTACCGGCTCACTGGTGCCTTTGGAAGAGGTTGGAGACGACTGTAAGGAAATGCAGGGGTTATCTCTTAAAAACGTTGAAATTAAACTTCTGGACGATAGAAACACGTTGCTGTATAAAGACTTTGGCGAATTGCTTTTTACCCACTTTGGATTATCCGGCCCAACCGTATTAAGCGCCAGCGCCCATCTGAAAGGGGAAGGGTGCAAACTTACAATCGACCTTAAACCCGCCTTGGATGAGGGGAAATTGGATGTACGGATTCTCCGGGATTTAGAGCAGTACAAAAACAGAACCATGGAGAACGCATTAACAGACTTATTACCCAGGTCTATGATTTGTGTTATTTTACGCAAATCGGAAATACCCTTTGATTTACAAGCAAATTCTCTTACAAAACAGCAGCGACGGATGCTAATTACTCAAATTAAGGGATTTACGGTTGAAATTGCCGGAAAAAGACCGGTATCAGAGGCTATCATCACCTCCGGCGGTATAAAGGTTTCTGAAATTAACCCCAAAACAATGGAATCTAAAATTATCCCCGGTTTATACTTTGCCGGAGAGATTATCGACTGCGATGCTTATACTGGCGGATTTAACTTGCAAATTGCCTGGTCTACCGGTTTTGCGGCTGGTTCTTGCGTTAAAACTGTGATTGACAAACCCTAACGGATGTAATAAAATACATTCGTATCATAGATACATAGAGATGGAGGAATAGATATGTACGAAAAATTGGTATCTTATGCGGTAAATCAGTTAGAATTAGACCCCAGTGAGATTACTCCCGATAGCACTTTTGAGAGTTTAGGTATTGATTCCCTTGATATTGTTGAAATGATTATGGATTTGGAAACTGAACTGGGAATTGAACTGGAGATGGAAGACCAAAAGATCTCTACTTTCCAGGAACTTGCGGACTTTATTGATTCCAAAGTAAACTAATACAATACCCTTGTTATGGCGTTCCGGCTCATAACAAGGTCGCACTAGTCGGGGAGTTAGCGGTGCCCTATACCTGCAATCCGCTACAGCAGGGATGAATTCCCACACCCGGGCTTGTCCAAGGACTGTCTGACCCTTGTAAGTGGTGTTGAG
>JAZOXE010000123.1:0-10193 GCA_045659525.1 Faecousia sp.
TCGGTACGGTAGAGTGCGGATTGCGCTGTAAGTCAAAACATAATTGTAAATCTTCTTGAAGGGCACATTCTTTCAAGTCTTCTCGGCACATCATAAACAGAAAACTCTGAAGTGTTATCTGTTTTGACGGTTTGCGTCACTCACGCATTATAGATGGCTTTGCAGGCCAGCATTGTCATATAACAGTCCAGTTTGGATACCACTTCCATAGGCGCATGCATAGACAAAACAGGAACGCCGGCATCCACCGTTACAATGTTCCGGTTTGCCATATATGCGGCAACCGTACCGCCACCGCCCTGATCTACCTTGCCCAATGTTGCAATCTGCCACAGAACGCCGGCATTATCCAGCGTTGTGCGCACATACCCCATTGCCTCGGCAGATGCGTCAGATGCGCCGCTCTTACCTCGAGAACCGGTGTACTTGCAAATTGCGACACCATAGTTTAACTGGCTGTTGTTGCGGCGGTCGCTAACTTCCGGAAAGTTGGGATCCAACGCATTGGAAACGTCTGCAGATAAGCAGAAAGAGTTAGAGAAGCACTCTTCCAATTTTACATTTTGGCTATCACACAAAATGCCCATAAAGTACTCGAAAGCGTGACTCTTCATACCGGAAATACCTACAGAACCAATTTCTTCTTTATCCGCAAGAATGCACACTGCAGTATGCTTCGGGGTTCCCATATCCAGCAGCGGTTCAATTTCCGCAAATGCGCATACCCGGTCATCGTGTCCGTATGCTGCCAGCAAACTTCTGTCAAGGCCTACTTCACGGCATTTGCCGGCAGGCACCAATGTCAATTCTGCAGACAAGAAGTCAGATTCAATTAAGCCGTACTTTTCATTGAGTAATCTCATAACATTGAGTTTTACCAAATCCGCGCCTTCGCCATCAACGGGCTCTGTGCCCATAATTACATTTAACTGTTCACCGGCAATTCCTTCTGCCAGTGTTTTCTTCATTTGGTCCGCAGACAGGTGAATCAGCAAGTCAGATACATAGAAAATCGGGTCGGTCTCATCCTCACCAATGGTAACCGTGACCACTTCGCCGTCTTTCCGGTATACCACACCGTGAAGCGCCAAAGGCACAGCCGTCCACTGGTACTTCTTGATACCGCCGTAGTAGTGGGTCTTCAGATAGGTGATTTCTGAATCTTCATACAGGGGATTGGGTTTTACATCCAACCGGGGAGAATCCACGTGGGCTGCGCAGATATTCACGCCCTTTGCCAAACTCTCCTCTCCTACCACTGCCAAAATAACGCTTTTATCCCGGTTGTTGTAGTAAATCTTGTCTCCCGGTTTCACCTGCATACCGGCGGTAGCGGCGCGAAATCCGTTTTTCTTCGCCCGTTCCACCGTCCAGGTTGTGGCTTCCCGTTCTGTCTTACAAGCATCCAAAAAAGATACATAGCGCTTGCAGTAATCTTCCATCTCTTGTCGCTGGTTCGCGGTGAGAATTTTATATCCGTTTTTAGGGTTTGCCAACAAAGACTGACGCAATTCATCCGTTGTCATAAGCATTCTCCTTTTGTTTTTCTTATATTATACCCTGCTCCTGTAAAAATGCAAGGCATTTCCCTCGAAAAGCATCCTTTGTCCCACTATTTTCCAAATGGAAATCGCAACATTTTACAAAGGTTTCTTGCTTTTCTTGCGCCGCTATGCGTTTTTTTGCATCATCTGCAGAAATATTATCCCGGGCTATCAGCCTTGCCATACGCACATCTTCCGGGGCAGTAACCGCGATAGTAATGTGGCAAAGTTCCGAAAGACCGCTTTCATAAAGGCCAATGGCATCTATCGCCGCCAAAGACGGATTTTCTTTCAGTATTTCGCATACTTCCTCTTTTATCCGGGTATGCGTAATCCGGTTCAAGTCAGAAAGCGCCGATGCATCGGAAAATACCCGGTTTCCCAATTTCTTCCTGTTAATCTCTCCATTTTCCAAAACTTCCGGAAACCGGTTTGCAATATTTCTCTTCAGTTGCACATCCTGCATAAGCAGTTGATGATACAAAGCATCGCAGTCAATTACTAAACCGCCTTTTTCCCGAATCACATCCAAAAGCGTTGTCTTACCACTTCCGGTGCCGCCGGTAATTCCAATAATCATAGGGTTTCCTCCCCATCAACAATTTGGAATGCTGCCGCTTTCTTCAGTCTATTTTGCACTGCATAGGCGATTCCTCCACCTACAGGACAACGGGCATACACCTTTTTAACAGAGGAATTGTCCAGTTGACGTAAAGCATCGAAAAGGCCTGCCGCCAGTGTTTTAAGGTCTTCCTCTTTTCCGTAAGCCAAAGGATCGCAATCCCGGTAAAGGAAGAGTTCTTCCTCGAAACAAAGCACCCGGTCACCGGGTTGAAAATGGCGATGTACGTACTGCGCTGCCTTATCCCGGTTGCCGGAAACAATGACAACTTCGCAATCCGGAGCATAATGACGGTATTTCATCCCCGGGGCCTTTACCACGGAATCCTTATCGATTTGTTCCGTAACCGCCTTATCCACCGTTAATTCTCCTAAAATCTCCGTCAGTTGTTCCGGCGTTACGCCACCGGGTCGGAGCAGTCTTGGCGGGGTTTCCGTCAAATCCACAATGGTGGACTCTAACCCTACCCGGCACGGTCCGTCATCGATAATGGCATCAATTTTCCCATCATGGTCATGAAGCACGTGCTGGGCGGTTGTTGTAGAGGGTTTTCCCGACAAATTGGCAGAGGGCGCAGCGATCGGTCTTTCAGAAAGTCGGATTACCTGCCGGGTCACCGAACTATCCGGACACCGCACCGCTACGGTGGGCAAACCGGCCGTGGTACACTTGGGAACCGTATCTTTTGCCGGCAAGACCATAGTCAGCGGTCCGGGCCAAAAAGCCTCTGCCAATACATAGGCGACTTCCGGTATGTGATGACAAAACGCCTCCACCTGAGACATATCCGTCACATGGAGGATTAAGGGATTATCCTGAGGGCGGCCCTTTGCCGCAAAAATCTTTGCCACCGCTTGCGGATTCAGTCCGTCTGCGCCCAGTCCGTAAACCGTTTCTGTGGGAAGCGCCACCAAGCCACCATCGCGGATGATTTTTGCCGCAATCTCCGGTGTTTCCCGGTCATCCCCCTGCAAATACAGTGTCTTCATATCCTTTCCTCCAGATAGCAAACGGAGCAGTTGCTTTGTGGCAACTGCTCCCGTGTATTTTAGACTGTGGGTTGGTTAGCCGCTTCAATGATCTGTACGAACTTTTCAGGTACAAGGGATGCGCCACCAATCAGACCGCCATCAATATCCGGCTGCGCCAGCAACTCGAAAGCGTTCTTTTCATTCATAGAACCGCCGTAGAGAATGGAAATGGCTCTGGCGTTCTTGGAAGAGTAGAGTTTACGCACAACGGTACGGATGCTTTCGCAAACTTCCTGCGCCTGCTCCGGTGTGGCTGTTTTACCGGTGCCGATGGCCCAAATGGGTTCGTATGCAATAATCACTTTGCGAATCTTGTCTTCAGACACGCCCTGCAACCCCAGTTTAATCTGCATGGTGATGTGCTCATTGGTAATGCCGGATTCTCTCTGCTCCAGTGTCTCACCGCAGCACATAATGGGGGTCAAGCCGGCCTCCAGGGCAGCCAAAACTTTGGCATTCACCTGTGCGTCAGTCTCGCCCATTTCGCGGCGCTCGGAGTGGCCAATGATTACATATTTACAACCGGCATCTACCAGCATATCCGTTGCGATTTCGCCGGTGTATGCGCCGGAAGCGGCGGCATGGCAGTTTTCTGCTCCGATACCCACTCTGGTTTCACGCATAGCGCGAACAGCGGCAGGAATACAAACTGCAGGAACGCACAGCGCTACATCGCACCAACGGCCCTTGGGCATAATCGCTTTAAGTTGTGTCATAAATTCTTTGGTTTGGCTGGGAGTTTTGTTCATCTTCCAGTTGCCGGCAATTACGGTCTTACGATATTTTCTGTTCATAATATTTTCTCCTTTATATGTAGACATCACAGACGGATGTTATAGACAAATTTAGATTGGACCTGCCGACAGAAAGCCTGCCGGCAGGTTATTCAGTTTCTTAAATAATTATTTATCCTGCAAGCAGGCAATACCGGGCAGTTCCAGGCCTTCCAGGAACTCCAGAGAAGCACCGCCACCGGTGGAAATATGGGTGATTTTAGAAGCAAAGCCCAGTTGTTCGCAAGCCGCTGCGCTGTCGCCACCGCCAACGATGGTTACTGCATCGGAATCAGCAAGGCCTTGGGCCACTGCAATGGTACCTTTGTTGAGAACCGGGTTTTCAAATACACCCATAGGTCCGTTCCAAACAACAGTCTTTGCGCCCTTTGCTGCTGCGGCAAATTCTGCCTGGGCCTTTTCACCGATATCCAATCCCATCTTACCTTCGGGAATTGCGTCAGACATCACGGTGGTTACGGGAATTTCAGCATCAATGGGGCTGGGGAAAGAATCGGCAACAACGGTGTCAACAGGCAGGAGCAGGTTTACGCCCTTTGCCTCTGCTTTTGCCATCATTTCTTTGCAGTATTCAATTTTCTCCATATCTACCAGAGAAGAACCTACGGCATAACCCTTAGCAGCCAGGAAAGTAAATGCCATACCGCCGCCAATAATCAAGGTGTCAACTTTTTCCAAAAGGTTATTGATAACATTGAGTTTGTCGGACACTTTCGCGCCACCCAGAATCGCCACAAAGGGACGTTCGGGATTCGCCAGCGCCTTACCCATAATAGAAACTTCTTTCTGTACCAGATAACCGGAAACGGCAGGTAGGTAATCTGCTACGCCGGCGGTGGAGGAGTGCGCGCGATGGGCTGTACCAAATGCATCGTTTACAAATACGTCTGCCAAGTCAGCCAATGCCTTGGAAAGTTCCGGATCGTTTTTGGTCTCACCTTTGATATAACGGGTGTTTTCCAGCAACATCACGTCGCCGTTTTTCAGAGCGGCGGCTTTTGCCTTGGAATCTTCACCGGCAACATCGGTGGCCATAACCACGTCTTTGCCCAGCAGTTCGCTTAACCGGTCTGCTACAATTTTCAGGCTCAATTCCGGTTTCCATTCGCCCTTGGGTTTACCCATATGGGAGCACAGAATCACCTTTGCGCCCTTATTTACCAAATATTCAATGGTGGGCATAGCAGCTACAATCCGCTTGTCAGATGTGATTTTTCCGTCCTTGGTGGGCACATTAAAGTCACAGCGGCACAGAACCCGCTTGCCGGCTACTTCGATGTCTTCAATCGACTTTTTGTTGTAGTTCATTGTAATTCCTCCATACTGGTTATTTATGTATTTATCTCCGCATTTTTCCGAAATCCTGCAGTCCGGAAAAATCCAGTTGCCGCAGGGCTTCAAATACGGTAATGGCTACAGCATTGCTTAAATTCAGACTTCTGGTATCTGGGCGCATGGGAATTCGGATGCAACTGTTTCGGTTGGCTTCCAAAAAATCTTCCGGTAATCCTTTGGTTTCCTTGCCGAAAAACAGATAGCAACCATCCTCATACTTTGCCTGGGTATATCCTTGGGGCGCTTTTGTGGAAAGACACCACATTTGCTTGACATCATTTTTTGTAAAAAAGTCTTCCAGGTTTTCATAATCAAACACTTCCACCTGACTCCAATAGTCAAGTCCTGCCCGGCGTACCGCTTTCTCCGAAATATCGAACCCCAAAGGCCGGATTAGATGCAATCGTGTACCGGTAGCGGCGCAGGTTCGGGCAATATTGCCGCAATTCTGCGGAATTTCCGGTTCTACCAGGACTACATTCAGCAATCTTTTCACCCCATCATATCTGTTAGCGAAACTATTGTATGCCAAAAGTCCCTCAAAATCAATCCCTAAATAGGAAAAAATTCAACTTTTCCAGTATTAACATAAAAGAAGATTTTTTTTGCATATTTTTATGAATTTAACCAAAAAAACAGACCGCAGACACCCATCCTTTTCAAGGGGTGTCTGCGGTTTTTTCTGTCAGCAAAATTATTTCTTCACTTTAATTTGCGCCTGCAGATGCATTGATAATACAGCGAGAGAAGTTGCCATATTTTCATTTTGCACCAGAATCCCATCTGGCACATTCAGGTGTACCGGCGCAAAATTCCAAATAGCCTGAATTCCCTTATCTATCAGTGATTCACAGACGTCTTGCGCCTGCTCTGCAGGTACTGTGATAATAGCCATAAGTACCTTGTGGGTTTTTAGAAAACTTTCTAACCGGGAAATCTCATAAATGGGTTTTCCTTCTCCTCCCACCGGGGTTGGAGCAATATCAAAGGCTGCCAAAATATTCAGACCGTATGCGTCGAATCCGCCATATCCCAAAAGCGCCTGCCCCAATTTCCCCGCGCCTACCAAAATCGCATCGGTGGTATTGTCATACCCTAAAAATTGGCTGATATCCTCAATAAGCCGTTCCCGCAAATAACCAATTTTGGGACGGCCTCCGTCACTGACCATAGCCAAATCCTTCCGAACCTGCACTTCCCCCATGTGGAGAGCATTTGCCAGCGCAGTCGCAGAAATATAGGTCATAGTTCCTTCGGGCAAACTTTTCAAATATGCCAGATAACCCGGCAGACGCTTAAGCACGGCTTTTGATATTTCTTTGCGTTGCATGCAGGCTCCTCCAATCGGTAAAATGTTATATCGATATTCTTTTTTATCGATTATAACATATCAATTGCTGGATTGCAAGCCTTAAACGCAACTGGTCTGCCGTAAAACTTCCCTACGCAGGCGCAACATAATCCGTTTTTCCAGTCTGGAAATATAGGACTGGGAAATACCCATTTTTTGTGCCACTTCCTTTTGTGTCAGTTCCTTTCTCCCCTCCATACCGAATCGCATCCAAATAATTTCCCGCTCCCGCTCCGGCAGTTCCCGCACCGCCTGCCGCAAAACACACAAATCTACATCATCTTCCAGTGGCCGCAAAATCATATCTTCATCTGTCCCCATAATATCCGACAGAAGCAATTCATTCCCGTCGTAGTCCAAGTTTATCGGTTCATCCAGTGATACTTCGTTTTTCTGATTGGCAATTTTGCGAATGTGCATCAGGATTTCATTTTCTATACACCGGGACGCATAGGTGGCCAATTTGATATTTTTATCCCGACGATAGGTGCCGATGGCTTTAATCAACCCAATGGTGCCGATGGATATTAAATCTTCTAAATTCACGCCGGTATTTTCAAATCTTCTGGCAATAAACACGACCAGCCGTAAGTTTCTTTCAATCAGCAGTTGCTTGGCTTCTTCACTGCCCGACTCCATTTTCTCCAACGCCTGCTGTTCTTCCTGCCCTTTCAGCGGTGGAGGCAAAACATCTGCTCCGCCAATGTAGTACACTTCGTATTGGGAAATGAAGCCGATTTTTTCAAAAAACTTCCACAAACCTTTCATACCGTTCCCCCTGTCAATGCCTGATACTTCCCTGCCCGTGAGAGTTTTTGCGGTGCAAATGCCACCAACGAACTCCCCCGCCAGTTCCCAATTTTTACTTCAGGAAACCGAAGCGCTAACAGCATCCCCTGTTCCTGCCCAACTGTGCGATAGGGAATCAGCCGCAAACCGGGAATTTTGGTTATATTCTCCAAGGGCGATTGCAACTGCTGCTGCGTAAGGCCGGTAAAAAGGCTGGCTATCTCTGCCCCTACCACCAGTACCGGCGCTCCGGTAACCGGGTCGCACAGCGTGTTCCCTGTATCCCGCAATGCAAGAATCTCCATATCCTTTCCTCCATAGGAAAGTTCTACCGGAACCAATAGTCCAGCAGGTTTTCCGCCAAATCCCAGATAACTCAAAAGGAAAACCCCTATCGCTCCAACTGGTAATTTCCATAGATTTTTACTCTGGGCTCCCGGTGTAATCCCCTCCATCGCCACCGTCAATAGCAGGAATATGGCGCATCTTCCAACGGTACTACCGGAAATTCCGAATGCGGCAATACTCATTAAAATCAAAACCGCGAACCGCCACAAAGGACTGGCCAAAAACGAAAACCCCCGCAATAGACAAAAACCGCTATGTACACTCCCCAAAAGCGCCGCCACAATGCACCGCCCCGCTTGGGGTGGATACCCACATAGACGGTTTGTCCCCAATAAAAGCAAAAAATGCACAAAAAAGCCGATTCCCATTACAGCATTGGGATGATATGCCATTACCCTGCCCCCTTTCGGTTTTCAGCATAGCACCCCGGGGCAAAAAATTTCGTCGCATAACCGTGTGATGTTTTTCCCAAAATTAGTCTTATGTTTTTCTTCTTCCCTCTCAATTTATCCAGTAACAAGAAAAACGGCAGATGATTTTCACATCTGCCGTTTCAGTCTGTCGAAAGTTTTTCCGGAGAAATTATTTTTCGTATGTTTCTCTCTATCTTAAATCGGGAAATCATCAGCTCGTGTCCGCAACCGGTACAGCGCAGACGGAAATCTGCCCCTACCCGCAGTACCAGCCACTGTTTACTGCCGCAAGGGTGTTCCTTTTTCATAACCAAGGTATCCCCTACCTGAACATTCACAGCGCCACCTACTTTCCCTTAACCGCGTCCCAATATTGCTTGGCCGCTTGTTCTACTTTATTTTCGCCGTAGGTATAGTATGTGGTATTTTTAATTTCTTCCGGTAGATATTGCTGCTTAACCCAATGATTGGGGAAGTTGTGGGGATACAGATACCCCTGCTCCCGTTCCATCGTATGAGAATCTGCGTGCATATTTTGCAGGTGTCTGGGGAAATCACCACTTCTGCCTTTTCGCACATCTGCCAATGCCTTGTCCAGCGCAATATGTCCGGAGTTGGATTTGGGAGAAGTTGCCATCAACACCGCCGCATCCCCCAATGGGATTCTGGCTTCCGGCATTCCCAGCATCAGTGCCATATCCACACAGGACTTTACAATGGGTAAAATCATAGGATACGCCAGTCCTACATCCTCTGCCGCAATCACCATCAGTCTTCGGCAAGCGCTTTGCATCTGCCCCACTTCCAACAGTCGCGCCAGATAATGCACCGCCGCATCCGGATCAGAACCGCGAATGGACTTCTGCAGTGCAGAGAGCAGGTCATAGTGGGCATCTCCGTCACGGTCTGCCCGCATAGCGCTCTTCTGAGTGACGGCTTTGGCATCTTCCAAAGTAAGGGGCAGTGTCTTACCCTCCGGTCTGCCAGCAGAGAAAAGAACTTCCACTGCGTTTAACGCTTTTCGCAAGTCACCGCCGCAGGCGCTGGCGATATATTCTAACGCCCCCGTTTCCGGTACTGCCTGCAAATTGGTTCGTTCTTCCAAAAAAGACGTTGCCCGTTTTACGGCTTTCAGCGCCGCCTCTGCACTGATTTGTTTAAACTCAAATACCGTGCTACGACTTAAAATCGCATTAAACACATAAAAATAGGGGTTTTCTGTGGTAGATGCAATTAAGGTGATTTTTCCGCTTTCAATATGTTCCAAAAGCGACTGCTGCTGTTTTTTATTAAAGGACTGGATTTCGTCCAAGTAAAGCAGCACGCCATTGGGCGCCATAAAGGTATCCAACTGGGCAACAATGTTTTTAATATCTGCAGTGGATGCAGTTGTGGCATTTAACTGAAACAAAGTGCGGTTTGTCTTTTTTGCAATGATGTTTGCAACCGTTGTTTTTCCCGTGCCGCTGGGGCCGTAGAAAATCATATTGGGGATATTTCCGGAGTCAATGAGCCGCCGCAAAATCGCGCCTTCACCCAGTATGTGCTCCTGTCCGAAAATATGTTCCAACTCTGTGGGGCGCATCAAATCCGCAAGGGGCTGATACATAGCGGCGTCTCCTTTCTATCGGTATTTTTCTATTATTGAAATTGTATCGCAAATTTTGGAAAAAAGCAACGGCAAACATTGGTTTTATTTCTCTCTTCCAACCTGCCAAAAGGCAATTGCCGCCGCAGCCGCCACATTCAAGGAATCCACATTCCTTGCCATGGGAATCATAACCCGGTAATCGCAGGCATCTACTGTATTTTTCATCAGGCCGTTACCCTCTGTTCCCAGTACAATCGCCAATTTTTCCGCTTCTTTCAGCGCCGGGTTATCAATATCACAACTGTCCTCTTGTAGAGCCATAGCCGCCAAAGAAAAACCCAATTTTTTCATTTGGGCAATTCCCTCTTCCGGCCA
>JAZOXE010000124.1:0-1084 GCA_045659525.1 Faecousia sp.
TTGCGGCGTGACCGTCCAAATACTTGGTGGTGGAGTGGGTAACGATATCTGCGCCCCAAAGGAAGGGTTGACAGTTAATGGGGGTGGCAAAGGTGTTGTCCACAATCAGAGGCACGCCGTGGCTGTGAGCGGCCTTTGCAAATTTCTCAATATCCAATACGGAGAGGGCGGGGTTTGCGATGGTTTCTCCGAACACGGCCTTGGTATTGGGGCGGAATGCGGCGTTTAATTCCTCCTCTGTGCAGTCAGGGCTGACAAAGGTAAATTCAATGCCCATCCGTTTCATTGTAACGGCAAAAAGGTTGTAACTGCCGCCGTAAATGGCAGAACTGGAAACCACGTGGTCGCCGCAGGATGCGATATTAAAAACTGCATAGAAGTTGGCGGCCTGACCGGAACTTGTGAGCATAGCGGCGGCGCCGCCTTCCAATGCGCAGATTTTGGCGGCAACGTGATCGCAGGTGGGATTTTGCAGTCGGGAATAAAAATATCCCTCTGCCTCCAAGTCAAAAAGTTTGCCCATATCTTCCGAGGTGGCATACTTAAAAGTTGTGCTCTGAATAATGGGGATTTGCCGGGGTTCACCGTTTTTCGGTTCATAGCCGGCCTGAATACAAAGGGTTTCCGCTTGCAGGTTCTTTTTCATATCAATTACCTCGCATGAATATAAAATCTTATTTTATATTGTACATAATTTCTTTTATAATGTCAATGTAACACAAAACCCTTTTATTTGCATCATTTTACCATAACCTGTCTTGAACAGAGAAATGAGATATGATATAATTAAAATGCTAAGTTTTCTCTACAGAGAGGTAAAACAGAGGAAAAACGTGAAAAGACGGTTGAAGGAATTGTATGGCAAAGGTGATTGAAATTTCCCGGCTGGATGCGCCGGAATTAAAGGACTATACCGGTCTGACGGAGGCGCAACTGCGCAATCGGTTAGAACCGGAGCAAGGGGTTTTTATTGCGGAAAGCCCCAAGGTGATTGTTTCCGCATTGCAGGCGGGGTGCAGACCGAAATCTTTTTTGATGGAAAGAAAGCATATTACCGGGCAGGCATCGGAGATTCTCTCCCAAT
>JAZOXE010000125.1:0-3008 GCA_045659525.1 Faecousia sp.
TTCTGCGACGGTCTATTTTATACCATCATCTCTTAACTTCCGTTTCCAGTAAGGATTGTAATAAAGGCTCTTGGATTAAAAACTGTTTTGCAATTACTTGGCATATTTCTCCCCTATCTATCATTTGGTGGACTTGGGAAAAACTTACCCACTTTGCATCATCCGTTTCTCCGGGTTGCAAAACAATATCCTCTATGGAGATATCCCGACATAGGGCATAGTAGTCGTAATGGGTTTGGGAATCCATACCGGTATCAATCAGCCGAAATTCCGTTTCCGCTGCACATATACCGGTTTCTTCCCGCAGTTCCCGGGCAATCGCCTGCAGACTTGTCTCCCCTGCAAAAACTGCCCCACCAGAGTTTTCCCACGTGCCGGCAAATATTTTTTCCTTTGCTCTGCGTGTCATTAAAACATTACCTTTCCCATCATACACCCAGACGCAAGCCACAAGGCCATACTCCCCAGGTTGCAACGGTTTGCCACGCAAATGGGTTTTTCCAGTTAGTTTTCGGTTTATATCGTAAATGTCATTATACTCCATAGTACCTCTTTAAGATGTAGCCAGCGCAATAAAACGCTCCCCTGCTTCATTTACTGCGCAGTAATAATGATACACCTTGCCATTTTCTTTCAGTATCCAGTTTTTGTGGGCGCAAATATTTTCCCAAGGATATTCGCATTTCACAAGGGGTTCTCCATCCCAAATTTTCCAGTTCACTAAATCGCGGGACGCCGCAAATGTGTTGTAGGTTATACCGTCTTTTGTTAAGACAAAGTATGCCATAACATACATGTCGTCAATCTTCAAAATTTGGGGATCGCCGTTAATCCGTTTGCTCGTATCGTCTAACACTGCCCGGTCACCGTAGCGTTGCCAGTGCTCTCCGTCTTCCGATACCGCAAGAAATATGCTTTCATGACCGGTTTCATCTTTTGCATTGTATGCGCTGACATAGGGGTAGCCTGTGGTTAGTTCTTCGTCCACAAACATACAGTGCTTATACAAAGTACGCCGTTCTCCTTTTCGACTGTCTGCATCCGCAGGCGTTAATACCGGATTCGGAATCTTATGTAATGTATCCGTATTTAAAATGTCATCTCCTCGGCAAAGTCCGGTGCTTAAGGGGTCGGCTTCATACCCATTGTTCGCACCGCCGAGGTAAACAATATAATTCTTTCCGTTCACCCGCTCCAGTTCATTGCTGCCACCAAATCGGGTGTTTTGGAAAGCGACATAACCGCCTACCTGCGCGCAATCCCATTTCCCACTTTCTGAAAGCCTTAAAATCGGATACATATACTCCCAGTCTACCAAGTTCTCACTTTTTGCAATATGGGTTTCATAACCGGATGTTTCCGTGTTTTTATGAATTCGGACAAAGAGCATATAGTACAATCCATCTTTCTTAAAGACGGTAGGGCTATCACATAAACTGTCATCAAATTTTAGCACAGCGCCAAGTTTATTAGGCGTAATCAATTGGTTATGAATCCGATTCATTTCCTCCTGATCGGGCAAGGATTTGTAATTTGTGTGAAACGGTATCATAATGCACATCCTTTTGATTTTGTCATACAAACATCAACACAATCGAAATGGTGATACAGTCCAAACGCTATGTTAAATCACGGTTTAAGCAACCAGCATCACTGTTTGCTATATTTTTTGTGATTATAACCTACGTCAAACAAAAAAGCAATATTGCACATCCATTTTTCCTGTCAAGTTCTCTAAATTTCAATAGTTATTGACACAGTCCACTCCTGCGTATAAAATGATGATAAATAGCAACAAGGGACGGATGTTGATATGAAAATTATGAAAATCGTTAAAACTATTCTGACCGTCGTTTTGGTCACAGTTTTCGCCTTCTCTGCGTTTCAAATTGCAAAAATCTACACAGAAAATGCGAAGAGCGACGAACTGAACGACAAGTTAATCGACTCGGCAGTCGTGATTGACAAAGCGCCGGAGAAAGAGGAAATTTCCGATATAGATGTGTCAACGCAAAAGAATGGCGCGCCCATTCATGTGGACTTTGATGTTTTGAAATCTCAAAATAAAGACATTATCGCATGGGTATATTGTCCCGATACAGTTATTAACTATCCCATTGTGAAAGGTTCTGACAACGACTATTACCTTGACCATCTTATAGACGGTTCTTATAACCCCACGGGAACGCTGTTTGCTGACTTCAATCACGCAGCAGACTTCAGTGATTTAAACACGATGATATACGGCCACAACATGAAAAACGGCACTATGCTTGCAAGCATTCTCAAGTATCAAAATCAGGATTATTACAAAGAACACCCCATTTGGTTTTTAATGACACCGGATAAGAACTATAAAATTGAACTGTTTTCCGCTTTCCTTACCGCGGATGATGCCGATGTCTACTATATAAACAACGATCAGAGCAAGCGAGATGCGGAACTCAAAAAAGCACTTACACATTCTACTTTTACTACGGATGTAACCATTACTGATTCGGACAAACTTATCGCATTTTCTACTTGCTCCTACGAATACGACAACGCCCGATTTATTCTTATGGGTGCGCTACGGGAGATTGTCGAATAAACGGCCATATAATAATATCGGTGATGGCAAATGCCGATCCGTACAGGGTTTATAATAGAAAAATGACATCCCAATCGAACCGTAACAGTTCAGATTTGGGATGTCATTCATTATGGGACCGACACTTAAAATAGAACCGGTCTAAAAATATGATTTCCTTTAGTTTTGCAATATTTCTTTTATGTGTTTCGACAAATTTTTAAAATAATATTCAAAACCCTTATCGTTTGGGTGCAGCCTCAAATCAGAAAACAAATCTTCCTTTTGCGGAACAAATGCAAACCCGTTCACAACTGAAAAATTATCATACTCTTGAGCATACTTTTGAATCGTTTCACTGGCACATTTAAACTCGCCAAACCTTCTGTATTCATAAGTCGGATCGTAGCCATGTCGTTCTGTGAGCCAAGGAGTTGAA
>JAZOXE010000126.1:0-6831 GCA_045659525.1 Faecousia sp.
TTAACAGGAGCAAAGCAGATAACATCATCGTAACCGGTACCGCCGGTCAGTTCCCGCAGGTATTCGGTAGCACCTTCCATTTTGGTGTTAACATAGTGCAGTTCAATACCCTGCTTCTTGGCTTCTTCTACTGTGTAGATGGAAGCGGCACGCTCCAGTCTTGCTTCGTCAATATCGGTGACTACCAGCAGGCTGGGACGGCGGTCACAGTGCAGAGCATAGTCGATAGCAGCCAGACCCATGGGGCCCACGGAAGCCAGCATAGCCATCTTGCCACCTTCCTTAATGCCCATTTCGTGCACATAGGAGCCGGCTTTGGTGTGGTACATTGCGTGGAAAGTACCGACAACACAACTGATGGGCTCAGCCAAAGAGCCGTAGAAATAGGCGTCTGCGCTATAAGGCAGCAGGCAGTCAGTCAACAATGTTTCGGTGGGAATGTTACTGTAAGTGGAAGAACCACCGCAGTTGGGGTAGGAATAGCCGGGAGCCATTTGAGAACCCTTATAATAGTGGGCGGGCTGAATGGCGAACTTGTCGCCAACTTTATATTTGTGTTTCCAGTTTTCGCCAACGGCAACGATGTCACCACAGAATTCGTGACCAACGATGGTGGGATTAGTTGCGCAGTCATCGGGAACGCGCTTGTGGTCACCGCCCTCCAGGGCAGCCTTGTAGGTGGACATACATACAGAGTCGGAAACAACCCGTACCTGCACGTCGTCGGGACCAACTTCCGGCAGATTAAACTCTTCCAGACGCAGGTCTTGTTTTCCATAAATTCTAACTGCTTTTGTCTTCATAGGGTATTTCTCCTTGTTAAATAATAGGTGTATTATTTTGCTCGTGAGCAATTAACTTCCAAGTGGCATCGATGAGATTTGCAAACATGGGGTTTTCCATGGCGCGAATCACAAAACTCTGCCGGGGGGAGTTAATATCCTCACCGGAAACTTGGAACAGATTATTCTCTTCGCACAGTTTGCGTAACCGGGTTAACTGTTCCATAGTGTTTCGCGTGGGCATATAGGTAACGGCGCGCACACCGTTTTCCTTGATGCAAGCGATGGCTTCATCCAAATAGTCATCTTCAAATTTCTGTGCCTTTTTGTCACCGGTGACGCTGTCACCTACGTCACCCAGGTAAGCATAGCACAAAAGGGCATCTACCCGATCACACAGTGCAACCATCTGGGAGAGTTTGGGACATTCATCAGTAGCATCAATGTAGATTTTGGGCACGAATGCAGATTTTAAGATGCCCAAAAGATCGTAATCGTAGAAGGGATATTCGGTGTCAAGCATTTGGGTTTCCTGCTTTTGGGAAAGCGTCAACCCAATGGAACGAAGATAGTCTACCATGGACTGGCCTTTACCGGCCTTTGTCATCATTGCTCGGGCAACTGCCAGCATAATGTGTCGTTCGGTAACACCGCCGCCTTCATGTGCCATAGACAGAGGAAGAACGTCTTTTTCGTAATCCAATGTAATGCCATCAAGAAGTTTATTAATGGCATCAATCATTTTTTGGTTACGACGGCCTCTTGCCTCTCTATAAGGCGCGAAGAAGGTGTCAAGTTCATCAATTTTATCGTGGGGTACACCCTGAATGGTCATATAACTGACACCAATCTGGTCGGGGTTGTTGGTGCGTTTACCTTCCAGCCAAGTGCCGTCCATACTGACGCGGCACTCCATACCTATTGTGACAGGTATGTTAACGATTTTGGCTGCTTCAATAAATTCTTTTGCGCCGGAGATGGAGTCATGGTCAATGATACCAGCGGTGCAAAGTCCCTCCATCCGCGCTGCATAAACGGCGGCGGTGGGGGAGTAAGGGGAGAAAGAATAAGTGGTGTGAATATGGTTGTTAATATATTCCGGCACCATGGGCGGGAAAACAGTGGTTTTTACCACTTCCCGGAGATTATCCAGACGCTCCTGCATTGTAGGAGCGTTGAGTTTTTCTAAAATAGAAATGTCAATCATAATATCCCTCTTAATTCAGCATTACTTGACCACCGGTTACGGGGATTGCCTGACCGGTTTCATATTTCTGTTCCACGCAGTACATTACGGCTCGGGCAACGTCGATAGGCAGACAGCCACGGTTCAGAGGAACTTTTGCTTCGTAGAATCTACGGACATCTTCCACAGTTTTTGCGCCGGGCACTTTACCGGCATGGAGATACTGTACAAACAGACCGCGCTCGGGGTCAGACCACAGCGGGCCGTCCAGGAAGTTACCGGGGCAGATCGCGTTAACTTTAATGTTATAAGCGGCCAGTTCCAGAGCCCAGGACTGAACAAGTCCGATGGCACCGAATTTGGAGCCGGCATAGGCAAAGTTCTTATTAGAACCTTCCAAGCCGGATTTAGAGGAGTTAACAACGATGTCGAACATGGCATTGGGGTCGGCTTCGTGCTGGGCTTCCATAATGATAGCGGCATATTTACAGGTGAGGAACAGACCGCCGTAGTTAATGTTGGTAACGAAGTCAAAATCCTTTTTCTCAAACTCGGCAATGGGGCCACTGCGGACAACGCCGGCATTGGCAACCATAACATCCAAACCGCCAAATTTTTCAACAACTTGAGCCACCATATTGGCGCAACTTTCCTCATCGGAAACGTTAACAGCCAAGGCCCAAGCCCGTTCACCCATTTCTTGAGCAACTTTTTCTGCCAGGGGCAGATTCATATCGGCAATAACAATGGTAGCACCTTCCTTATAAAGTTCTTCGGCAATACCTTGACCAAAACCCTGGGCTGCGCCGGTTACAATGATGATCTTACCGGAAAGACGACCGGAGCCGGTGGGGCGGTTGTGAATATTCTGTTTGGCAATCTCACACCATTTTTTCATATCTACAGACATAATAAAACCTTCCTTTTTACGGCCTTACATCCCCCGCCGGAAACCGACGGAGGATGTGGCAAATACATATTTTACACGACAACGCCCTTTTGGAGCATGACGTTTGCGTACAGTGCGCCTTCACCGGTAGCGATGATGGCATAAGCAGTCTTTGCTTCCTCGTAGAAAGCAAACCGTTCGATGTTACCTACGGCATCCGCGCCCCGGTCATCCACTTTGGAAACGATGTTTTTGTATACATCCCAAATAGGAGTTTCCAGTTTGCCTTCGTCGCAAGGCATTAGCGCCATTAAACTAACGGGTTTTTCCACGTAAGTATCCAGAGGGAAGACCTGCAAAATGGCTTCCAATACTTCAGCAGCGCCGTGACCGTCCATACGGATTACCTTTGCATTCTTGCCCATGGATTCGGAGGGAAAGTTGCCGTCAGCAATTACAAGCCGGTCACTATGTCCCATCTCACACAGAATCTTCAAAAGTTCCGGAGAGAGGATTTTGGGAATACCTTTTAACATAAGTATACCCTCCCGAATTAGCGGTAGTTTTTGTAGAGAGGACCGTAAGCAGCGCAAGCGCGGTAGTCCTGGCCTTCCTTATCCATACCGAATGCGTTCCAAGCGGCGGGACGGAAGATGTCCTCTTCGGGAACGTTGTGCATACATACGGGGATACGGAGCATGGAGCACATAGTAATCAAGTCAGCACCGATATGACCGTAGGAAATAGCGCCGTGGTTAGCACCCCAGTTCTGCATAACTTCGTATGCAGTTTTGAAGGGAGAACCTTCCTTGCCGTCGCAGCGAGGAGCAAACCAAGTGCAGGGCCAGGTGGGGTTGGTGCGTTCCATAAGTTTGTCGGAAACATCATCGGGCAGGTTTACAGTCCAACCTTCTGCAATCTGCAGAACCGGGCCCAAACCTTTCACCAGATTCAGACGGATCATGGTGCAGGGCATTTCGGCGCGGGTGGTGTAGTGGCTGGAGAATCCGCCGCCGCGGAAGTTGTCGAAGCCGGCTTCGCACCAAACGGTGGCGTCGGTCATCTTCTTAATGTCTTCGTCGGTAACTTCCCACCATTTCTTCATAATGGGGTTACCCTTTTCGTCGGTACATTCACCGCAGGCATCCAAACAAGCAGCGCCGGAGTTCAGCAGGTGAATCAAACCGTCGGATTCTTTTGCTTTACCCTTCAGTTTGTAGCCGGTAACACGCTTGGTTGCGTCGCCGGACCAATAAGTACGCACGTCAGCAAAAATCTGAGCGCGGTGGGTGAGCAGTCGCATAAACAGCATGCCCAAACCGTTGAGTACGTCATTTTCAGTAGCCAATGTGTAGGGCTCGCGAGCGCCTTCATAGTCGAAGGTGGAGGACAGCAGAGCCTCGGGGTAGTCACAGTTGGGCCAGTGGTCAGTCCATTGACGCTGTCCCTGGAAACCGCCGGCAATGGCGTTGTGACCGACTTTTTCTTCCTCGAACTGGTCGGGGAGGTTCTTATTGCCAGCCATCAAATCCTTAATGATGCAGTACATCTTAACTGTGAATTCCCACTGTTTCTCTTTTTCTTCGGGGGTGAACTTAATGCGACGGTTCTCACCCAAGAAGTCAACAGACTCGGGATTGTCGTCACGGCCCTCTTTGCAGTGCTCTTTAGTCCAAGCCAGAGCCTTCTGATAGTCTTCTTCGTTGTAAATGCCTTCTTCCATTCGACGGAGAATTTCTACTTCGTCAACGGATTCAACACGCATACCTAAGTAGGATTCCATAAAGTCCTGGTCAATGATGGAGCCGGCAATACCCATACACTGGGAACCGATCTGCAGGTAGGACTTACCCCGCATAGTAGCCACAGCAACAGCGGCGCGGCCAAACCGCAGGAGTTTTTCCTTTACATCTTCCGGAATTTCAGAAATCTGATCCCGGTCCTGAACTTCGTGTCCGTAAATGCCGAATGCGGGCAGACCCTTTTGTGCGTGGCCGGCTAAAACGGCGGCGAGGTACACAGCGCCGGGGCGCTCGGTGCCGTTAAAGCCCCAAACACCTTTAATAGTAGTGGGATCCATATCCATAGTTTCACTGCCATAGCACCAGCAGGGGGTAACGGACAATGTAATATCAACGCCGGCTTTCTTAAATTTGTCAGCGCAGGCAGCGGCTTCGGGAACGCGGCCAATGCAGGTGTCTGCCATAACAACTTTAACCGGTTCACCATTAGAATAGTGCAGGTTCTCTTCGAAAAGTTTCTTTGCGGCTTCCGCCATGGCCCATACAATGGGTTCCAGGCTTTCCCGGAGCATCATCGGTCCGCGACGACCGTCAACGATTGGGCGAATACCAATTACAGGATAATCGCCAGTGTAACGATTCTTTGCCATATGTACTTCCTCCTAATTGTTTTCCGCATAAGTGGCGGACGTTTTAACATTATTATATATCATTTGCAGAGAAACTGCAAGTGATTACAGAATTAAATTGCAATCTAAACACGTATTTCTGGGGGGGATTTTACTTCCGTTTAACCGTTCAATAATATAATTGGCGGCAATGCGGCCCATTTCTGCATCCGGTTGTTGTACCACCGGGATTGGTGGTGTCATAGAACGGCAGAATTCTACGCAGTCATAGCCAAAGAGGGCAACTTGCTCCGGGATACGAACCCGGCGTTCTTTTGCTGCGGTAATCAAGCCGATTGTCATATCATAATTGGCGGATAAAATTGCAGTAGGGGGCGTGGGTAAATCCATAAGGGAAATCAAACCGTGATAACCGGTCGTAAAAGATATGTCACCGATAACGACTAATGTATCATCGTAAGTAATTCCATGGTCAGATAGCGCGCGAAGATAACCGACAAGCCGCTCTTTTGATGTGAATACGGAAGTGGGTCCGGTGATAATGCCGATTCGGTCGTGGCCGGTTTCAATTAGATGGCTGACTGCCTGATATGAAATTTCGTTGTTGTTTGTAAGTATAGTGTCACAACTTACACCGCTGATTGTCCGATCCAGCAGCACGACCGGAATGCCACAGTGAGCAGTAATGGATTCAAATTCCTCTGCTGTTAAATTTTCAGGAATGTATATTAGTCCATCGATTCCGGTGTTAAGAAGAAACTGAAGTTTGTCTCTTTCTAAACCGTGGTCACCGTTATAGCAGGAAATTAAACTATGATAACCATGACTGCGCAGGGTTTTATCCAAGGGTGTGATCATTTGTCCCCAAAAAGCCACAAGCAAAGAGGGGAGAAGAATACCAATGGAATGGTTGTGGGGCGACTTAAGATTTCGAGCAAAGGAATTTACCCGGTAATTCAGGGCCTCGATTGCGTTAGCGATTGCTTGGGAGTTTTGTCCACGGACACAACCGCCATTGAGATATTTGGAAACGGTAGAAGGCGCAACGCCAGCCAGTTCCGCAACGTCTTTAATGGTAGCCATATAACTCCTTTCTATCGCGAATCGATTCGAGATAATGCAAAATTTACCAGTTAATCCAAACGTCATCTAACTCTTTGAGTTTATGATATCCTAAAATTTTTGCACAGTCAATACAAAATTTGAAAAAATATCTTGATTTTTTTAAGCAAATCGTTTATAGTATGGTCAGGAAGTGGTGCGGCTAATGAAATTGCACCACAATTCGGAAAAAACGAAACGATTCGCGTTTTTTCGAATTTTTGCGTAGATACCAATTACATAATGATTAAGACAAAATCTGACCGCAAAAGGTGAACAACCGACCATTTGTTACGGACAAACTTCTTTTACATTATAAATTAGGAATTTGCGCAAATCCCGAGGAAGCAGAAAGGTGAAGATGTAATGGCGGATACAATTCTTAAAATGCGTGGCATCCAAAAATACTTCTCCGGCGTTCACGCCCTTAACGGTGTTGACTTTGAATTAAAAGCCGGTGAAGTTCATGCATTGATGGGTGAGAACGGCGCAGGCAAGTCCA
>JAZOXE010000127.1:0-2963 GCA_045659525.1 Faecousia sp.
GCTTGTCAATGCCGTGGATAATAATCTTGTTGGGAGAGGGAACTTCCACAGTGATGCCGGGAATTTCATCTACAAATACTTCGTGAGAGAAGCCCAGACGCATTACCAGTTGGTTGCCCTTCTTTTCGGCACGGTAACCAACACCGTTTACTTCCAGTTCCTTGGAGTAACCCTTTTCCACGCCTTCTACCATGTTGGCAATCAAGGTGCGGGTTAAGCCGTGCAGGCTCTTGTGCAGGTGCTCCTCGTCGGGACGCTCAACAGTCAGTGTGTTACCTTCCACTTTCAGAATCATATCCGGGTGGGAACCATAGGTCAAAGTACCCTTGGGGCCCTTGACAGTTACAACGTTGCCGCTTGCTACGTCAACGGTAACATTTGCCGGGATGATAACCGGCTTCTTACCAATTCTAGACATACCGTTATCCTCCTTACCAAACGAAAGCCAGAACTTCGCCGCCAATGTGCAGTTCGCGAGCCTTCTTGTCGGTCATAACGCCCTTGGAAGTAGAAACAATGGCAATGCCCAGGCCTCTGAGAACCTTCGGCAGTTCCTCTGCGCCGGCATAAATACGCAGGCCGGGCTTGGAAACACGGCGCAGGCCGGTAATAACCTGCTGCTTTTTCGCCAAATACTTCAGGGTGATGTGGATTACGCCCTGGTTACCGTTGTCAACAACGGAGTAGGCCTTGATATAACCTTCGTCCAACAGGATTTGGGCAATTGCCTTTTTCAGGTTGGAAGCAGGAACATCCACAGTGTCGTGCTTTGCAGAATTCGCATTCCGGATGCGGGTAAGCATATCTGCTACGGGATCGGTGATTTGCATGTTAATATCCTCCTTTGAAAAGGTTACGGGCTAAACCCGTGTAGATTCGGGGGTATCCAGGGAATGTGAGCAGCAGATGCTGCTCCATGTTCCCGGGACGAACCGAATCTTTATTACATTTTAATACGAACTACCCTTACCAACTTGCTTTCCGCACACCGGGAATCTGGCCCTTGTAAGCCAGTTCACGGAAACAGATACGGCATACGCCGTAGTTACGCAGGTAAGCGTGGGGTCTGCCGCAAATCTTGCAGCGGTTGTAGCGCCGGCTGGAGAATTTGGAACCAGCCTGCTGCTTCAGAATCATAGACGTTTTAGCCATGAATTATTTCCTCCTAATCAAGCGGTGAACGGAGCGCCGAGTTGGTTGAGCAACTCTTTTGCTTCTTCGTCGGTGGTAGCGGTGGTGCAGATGCAAATATCCATACCACGAATCTTATCTACCTTGTCGTACTCGATTTCAGGGAAGATCAGTTGTTCCTTCAAACCGAACGCATAGTTGCCGCGGCCGTCGAAAGAATTGGGGTTGATGCCACGGAAGTCACGAACACGGGGCAGCGCAATGCTGAAGAGCCGGTCCAGGAATTCGTACATCTTGTCACCACGCAGGGTAACCTTTACGCCAACGGTTTCGCCTTCACGGAGTTTGAAGTTTGCAACGCTCTTGCGAGCCTTACAAGTAACGGGCTTCTGGCCGGTGATGGTGGCGATATCTTTGCAGATAGCCTCGATCTCCTTGGCATTGTTCTTACTCTCGCCGCAAGCCACGTTCACAATGATTTTGCTGAGTTTGGGAATCTGCATAACGCTCTTGTAGCCGAACTTCTTGTTCAGGGCAGGAGCGATTTCAGCGGTGTATTTTTCTTGCAGTCTACTAGCCATTGATAATTACTCCTTCCTTAGATTTCGGCGCCGCACTTACGGCAGATTCTGGTCTTCTTGCCATCTTCTACTTTGTAGCCTACCCGTACGCCCTTACCGCACTTTGCGCAGTACAGAGCCACTTTGCAGGAACGAATGGGGGTTTCTTTCTTTACGATACCGCCGGTTTCACCCTGCTTGCGGGGTTTGGTGTGGCAAGTGGCTACGTTGACCTTCTCAACGATAACCTTGTTTTCTTCGGGCATAGCAACCAGCACTTTGCCCTTTACGCCCTTATCCTTGCCGGACAGAACGATAACGGTGTCATTTTTCTTAATGTTCATACCTTTGTTCCCCCTTAGATGACTTCGGGTGCCAAAGAGAGGATCTTCATATAATCCTTCTCACGCAACTCGCGGGCTACCGGTCCAAAGATACGGGTACCACGGGGGTTCTTGTCTTCCTTAATGATAACAGCAGCGTTTTCATCAAAGCGGACGTAAGTGCCGTCTTCACGGCGCAGGCCCCGTTTGGTACGGACGATAACGGCCTTAACCACTTCGCCCTTCTTTACAGTGCCGCCGGGAGCAGCCTTACGAACGGAAGCCACGATAACATCGCCGATGTTGCCGAATTTCCGCTTGGAGCCACCCAGGACACGAATGCAGTGAATTTCCTTGGCGCCGGTGTTGTCGGCAACCTTCAGGTAACTTTCCATCTGAATCATAATTCGCCGACCTCCTTACTTCGCCTTTTCGATAATCTTAACGAGTCTCCATCTCTTGTCCTTAGACAGGGGACGAGTCTCCATGACCTCAACGGTATCGCCGATGCCGCACTCGTTGTTTTCGTCGTGGGCCTTCAGTTTGTAAGTCCGTTTCATGGTCTTCTTATACAGAGGATGTTGAAAACTATCCTCAACACTAACCACAATGGTCTTGTCCATCTTGTCGGAGACGACCTGACCGATTCTGGTTTTACGGAATGCTCTTGTATTCTCAGCCATTTACGTTTCCTCCTCAGACATTTTGTTCTTTCTCGCGAATAATGGTCTTGATGCGGGCAATGTCTTTCTTGACCGCTGCAATCTGCATGGGATTTTCCAGCTGATTGGTTGCGTGCTGCATACGCAGCATGAACAGGTCCTTCTTCAGTTCCTGCAGTTTCTCCTCCAGTTTCTCAACGGAAAGAGCACGAACTTCTTTGATTTGCTTTGCCTTCATCTTATTCACCACCATTCTCAGTCTCTGCTTCCCGAGCGATGATGCGGGT
>JAZOXE010000128.1:0-3243 GCA_045659525.1 Faecousia sp.
ACCTGACCGATGTTCATACGGGAAGGAACGCCCAGAGGGTTCAAAACCACATCCAGGGGTGTGCCGTCGGGCAGGAAGGGCATATCCTCTTCCGGCAGAACCCGGGAAACAACGCCCTTGTTACCGTGACGGCCTGCCATCTTATCGCCCACGGAAATCTTACGTTTCTGGGCAATGTAGACGCGAACAGACTTGGTAACGCCGGGAGCCAGTTCATCGGAGTTCTCCTTTGTAAATACCTTAACATCAACAACGATACCGCTTTCGCCGTGAGGTACTTTCAAAGAGGTGTCCCGGACTTCTCTTGCCTTCTCACCGAAGATGGCACGCAGCAGACGTTCTTCAGGTGTCAGTTCAGTTTCACCCTTCGGTGTAACCTTACCAACCAGATAGTCGCCGGAATGTACTTCCGCACCAATGCGGATAATACCGTCTTCGTCCAAATCTTTCAGCGTATCTTCACCTACGTTGGGAATATCCCGGGTGATTTCTTCCGGTCCTAACTTGGTGTCTCTTGCTTCTGTTTCGTGCTCTTCAATGTGAATAGAAGTAAACACGTCTTCACGTACAAGGCGTTCATTCAGCAAGATGGCGTCTTCGTAGTTGTAACCTTCCCAAGTCACAAAGCCAATCAGCACGTTTTTACCCAATGCAATTTCGCCGTCAGCGCAGGAAGGACCATCGGCAATAATCTGCTGATCGTGTACCCGCTCGCCTACGGTAACAATCGGTCTTTGGTTAATGCAAGTGCCTGCATTGGAGCGGGCAAACTTTGTCAGGGAATAGGTTTGAATATTGCCGTCATCATAGGTAACCGTAATATCGGTAGCAGAAACAGTAGTAACCGTACCGTCGCCCTCTGCCTTTACGCAAACTTCAGAGTCCACAGCCGCAGCGTGTTCAATACCGGTAGCAACAATCGGAGGCTCGGTGGTCAGCAGAGGCACTGCCTGCCGCTGCATGTTCGCACCCATCAATGCACGGTTCGCATCATCGTTTTGCAGGAATGGAATGAAAGAAGTTGCAATAGAAATCATCATTCTGGGAGATACGTCAATGTAGTCAATAACATTGCGGTCTACTTCAATGATTTCGTTTCTGTGACGGCAGGTAATACGGGCATTGGCAAGACAGCCATTTTCATCCAACGGTTCATTTGCCTGACCGATGTAGAAATCGTCTTCCACGTCAGCGGTCATATAGTCCACCTGGTCCAAAACTTTGCCCGTGGCTTTGTCCACCTTGCGATAAGGCGCTTCAATAAAACCGTACTCATTAATCTTGGCAAATGTTGCCAAATAGTTAATCAGACCGATGTTCGGACCTTCCGGCGTCTCAATGGGACACATACGGCCATAGTGTGTATAGTGAATATCACGCACATCGAAGGAGGCGCGTTCACGGCTCAAACCGCCGGGGCCCAAAGCAGACAGACGGCGCTTATGGGTCAATTCTGCCAATGGGTTATTCTGGTCCATAAATTGGGACAGCGGAGAAGAACCGAAGAACTCCTTTATCACAGCCGTAACAGGACGAATGTTAATCAGGCTCTGAGGAGTAACCGTATCTAAATCCTGAACAGTCATCCGCTCACGGATAACGCGATCCAGACGGCTAAAGCCGATACGGAATTGGTTCTGCAACAATTCGCCTACGCAACGCAGACGACGGTTGCCCAAGTGGTCAATATCGTCATGGGTGCCGATACCCATAGCGGCGCTATTGAGGTAGTTGATGGAAGCCATAATGTCATCTACAATGATGTGCTTCGGAATCAGTTCATCAATGCGCAGAGCGATGGCATCTTCCCAACCGTCGGCGGGTACTGTTTCCAGCATCTCTTTCAAAACGCTGAAACGGACTTTCTCTCTTACGCCATACTGCTTGGGGTCAAAGTCCACAAAGTTGGCCATATCCACCATGTGGTTAGAGAAAATCTTAACGTTCTGGTCGCCGATTTTGACAACCGCTTCGTTAACGCCCTTTGCGGTGAGTTCTTTGGCGTAGGCACGGCTGATGATTTCACCGGGCATTGCCAAAATTTCACCGGTCATGGGATCGGCGATGGGTTCAGCCAACTCTTGTCCTGACAGACGGGAAACCAAATCCATCTTCTTATTGAATTTATAACGGCCTACTGCGCTGACATCGTAGCGATGGGCGTCGAAGAGCAGTCCTTCCAGGTGAGAATATGCGGTTTCCACCGTGGGAGGCTCTCCGGGACGCAGTTTGCGGTAGATTTCAAGCAGACCTTCATCCCGAGTCTTGCAGGTATCCTTTTCCAAGGTCGCCACAATGCGGGGATCTCTGCCGAACATCTCAATGATCTTTTCATCGGTATCCACACCCAAAGCCCGAATCAAGCAGGTAATGGGCAGTTTGCGGTTCTTGTCGATACGAACCCAGAAAATATCAGACTGGTCAGTCTCGTACTCCAGCCATGCGCCGCGGTAAGGAATTACCGTTGCGGTATAGGTATGCTGGTCAGCCTTGTCCACTTCGTGGCCGTAATACATACCGGGGCTACGGACAATCTGGGAAACAATGACACGTTCCGCACCGTTAATCACGAAGGTGCCGCCGTTGGTCATTATGGGGAAGTCACCCATAAAGATTTCCTGTTCCTTGATTTCTTCCGTTTCCGTATTGCGCAGGCGCACACGCACCTTAATAGAACGGGCATAGGTTGCATCCCGCTCCTTACACTCCTCAATGGTATACTTGGGCTTTTCGTCCATGGAGTAATCCAAGAAACTGAGTTCCAGTTTACCAGAGAAGTCGGAAATCACACCCACATCCTTGAAGACTTCCCGCAGTCCCTCGTCCAGGAACCACTGATAGGAATCTTTCTGGATTTTCAGCATGTTGGGCATTTCCAGGATTTCCTGATACTTTGCGTAAGACTTACGCATGGTCTTGCCGAACAATTCGTCTTTGACCATTGCCATATGGTTCATCACAGCCTTTCTTTCGGCTTTCGCCGGAATAGTGTGTTGCTTACATGATACGCTCGGCTCGGTTGTAATTAATTTAATTTTTCACTTGACAACCGATTGCCTTTCTGCTATAATGCGCATACAAGGGGATTTTCGTTAAAACCGCAAACTCCCACAGTATGGAAGGTTATTTTATCATATTTTTCCAGTCGTGTCAATCTATAATTTATAAATTTACCGGGTTTTTCCCGGTTTTTTTCTTATATTTTTTGAAACAAAACCGCCGCAGAACGCTTACATTCTGCGG
>JAZOXE010000129.1:0-1699 GCA_045659525.1 Faecousia sp.
AACGAAACATTTCTCTTTGGGAACATGCCGGCACGATTTTAGAGGCGGTCAATAAAGGCGTTTTGGTGTCCACAAAAGCCGACGGGAAAGCCAATACTATGGCCATTAGTTGGGGCACATTGGGCATCCAATGGGGCAAGCCGATTTTTACGGTATTTGTCCGGGAAAGCCGGCATACCAAGACTCTGCTGTATAAAAATCCGGAGTTTACCATTAATGTTCCTTTGGGAGATTTTGATAAATCAATCCTCTCTGTATGCGGTACAAAATCCGGCCGGGATATGGATAAAATTCAGGCGCTAAACTTGACGCTGCAAGAGCCGGAAACCATTAATGTACCGGGAATCCGAGAACTGCCTTTGACATTGGAGAGCAAGGTGATTTATAAACAGGACCAGGATCCGAATGCCATTAACGAAGAAAATACCGCCCATTACTACCCCAAAAATGAGCAGTTTCCCAAAGGAGACTATCATACGGCCTACTATGGCCAGGTTACTGCGGCATACATCATTGAGTAATTTTGAAGAAAGAGAGATAGTGCTATGTTTTACAGTTCATACGGCTACAAACCGGGATTTCAATTTCTGGAAGTTTTTGCTATTATTTTTGCGGGGATTTGCGCGATTTCCCTAATTTTTGGTATCCTTTGCTACATTTTGCAAGCCATCGGACTTTATAAAATTGCCCGCCGCCGGGGTATTCGCCATGCCGGCCTTGCGTGGGTTCCTCTGGGGAATATGTGGATATTGGGCAGCATTGCCGACCAGTTCCAGTATGTGGTAAAAGGCAGAATTCGCAACCGCAGAAAGTCGCTTTTGTGGCTGAGTGTGGTGTTGATGATTTTGTCGGCAGCAACGGAAGTGTGTACATATTTTGTTTCCGTTTTGCTTCCTGCCATGCCGGCTATGGCAGACATTCTCAGGGCTTGGCCTCTGCTGGCCGGTTGGGGAATGGCTATTATTGCCACATTTGTGATAGCCATTGTTGCCGTTGTAATCGAATATATCGCCTATTATAATCTGTTCTTCTCTTGCAATCCGGATAACAATGTGGTATTTCTGGTTTTGGGAATCTTGTTCCCGGTGCTTTTGCCGTTTTTTGTGTTTTCTCAGCGGAATCGCGACTACGGAATGCCTCCCAGAAAGCCAATTATTTAGAAACCAAAGAACAAAACCGCCCGCTGTTTTTTAAAACGGTGGGCGGTTATTATTTTGCCGCGGTGAGTAACACGTCGAAATTGGTAGAATATTGACAAAAAATGGGAAGAAAAAATAAGGTTTTTCAGCCATTTTCCCTTGCATTTGAGACGTGTACGTGGTATAATGTCAGATGGATTGTTGTGCCGGTTTTACGAAAACCGAATGGAGTAAAATGGAGAAAGAAGGGGTAAAAATGCGAATTTCTTTTTCGCCACCGGATATTACCGAGCAGGAAATTCAGGAAGTAGCGGAGGCGCTGCGTTCCGGCTGGATTACTACCGGTCCAAGAACCAAAAAACTGGAAAAGGAAATCGGAAATTGGATAGGTGTTGAAGGGAATTGCGTTTGCTTGAATTCTCAAACCGCCTGCGCAGAAATGGCGCTGCGCCTTTTGAACATCGGCCCGGGAGATGAAGTGATTGTTCCCGCCTATACGTATACGGCAACGGCATCTGTTGTGTGTCACGTTGGTGCAAAACCGGTGCTCATTGACTGTC
>JAZOXE010000130.1:0-16160 GCA_045659525.1 Faecousia sp.
TCTTTGCCGCTTTTTCAAAAAAACTTGAAATATTGGAGTAATTAGTGTATAATACCTTTGTCAGCGTGGCAACACTATGGCAACAAAAAATCTGATAGTCCATACTATATGGATAATACAGATGTATGAGATACCACGAGCCAAACCGCCTATACAAAATTGTTTAGGTTATCTTTTTCGGGAGCGAGTGGGAATAATATCAACTGGCTGTAAGTGCCCGGAGTCCCTCTTAACCAATGGGCTTTCGGGCGCTTTATGCTTTAAAAGAACATACGATTTAAGGGGTATTTTATTATGACAAATTACGAAAGAATTAAAGCCGCGGCGGAGTATATCTGCGCCCGTGTATCCATTCGTCCAACCATCGGTTTGGTATTGGGTAGCGGTTTGGGGGAATATGCCGACACACTGGAAGATGCCGTTCACATTGCGTACAGCGAAATTCCAAACTTTCCGGTACCTACGATTCCGGGACACAGCGGCGCGCTTGTTTTCGGCAAAAAATGCGGACAAGAAGTGGTTGTACTGCAGGGTCGTATCCACTACTATGAAGGTCTTCCCCAGCAGGAAATTACATTGCCGATTCGTGTTTTAGCAGCGCTTGGTGTAAAAACAGTGGTTCTGACCAACGCCTGTGGCGGTGTGAATTTGGATTTTAGGCCGGGCGATTTGATGCTTATTTCCGACCATATCAATTTCTCCGGCACAAATCCGTTGATTGGACCCAATATGGATACATTTGGACCGCGGTTTCCGGATATGTCTGATTTATATACAGCCTCCCTTCGTGAGAAAATCAAAGAAAAGGCGCAAAAAGCCGGCATTTCTTTGCAGGAAGGTGTCTATGCGATGTATTCCGGGCCAAATTACGAAACGCCGGCAGAGATCCGCATGTTCCGTACTATGGGTGCTGACACGGTGGGCATGTCCACTGTCCCGGAAGCAATCGTAGCCGGGCACTGCGGTATGCAGGTGGTCGGAATAAGTTGTATCACAAACATGGCGGCAGGCGTATTGCCTGTAAAACTCAGCCACGAAGAAGTCACACAAACGGCCAACCGTGTAAAAGAAGTGTTCCGCAGACTGATTGACTTGATTGTGGGGATCGTATAACCTCACCGGTTTTTACCCGGTATTGGTGCCGGTATCTTGTTCTGCAAATTTGTGGTATATCGTGACCATGAAAACACACTGTAACAAAAAGTAGAGATGAGTTTTTATATGGATATTGAACGCAAGCGTGTCGTGCTAAGGAAACCTTCTAAACTGTTTGTCAGGCAAGAAGATAAGTGTATGGATATGGTTTTAGCCACCGTGATAGCAAACGAAGATATGGTATACGGCTATAAAGAAATCCCCACAGGGATTTTACGTTGCTAAAAATTTAAAAAAGCGCCTCGCGTCCGGTCAAATCCGGATGCGAGGCGTCTTTCTTTGCTCTATAGAAATCTTATACACTGTTCTGCTAAAAACACCGCTACGCAACTTGCAACGGCCACAACAATTAAGTTTTTCTTCTTCAACGCCAACAGCACCGCAATTACCAGCCCCAGCGCACCGCTTATCATATGCTCCGTAGCGAAAAGAATCGCCGGGAAGGTCATCGCCGTCAAACACGCTGTGGGCACGTAGTGCAGCAACGACTTCAAAAAGCGGTTCTCTATGGGTTTTTTCAGCAGTGCCAGAGGAATCGCTCGAATCAAATATGTGGTGACAGCCATTACAAGAATGTAAATATAAATTTTCACTGCGCCACCTCGTCGTCCTGCACTGGGAACAGCAAAGCGCAAACAGATGCCGCCAAAACCGTACAAATCACAATAGCCAAGCCGCTTGAAACTTGATTCAGCAAGGGCACCCATGCGAACAGGCAACTGCATACCAGCGCCAGAATCACAGCAATCAGTATAGGCTTTTCCTCTTTTGCCTGCGGAACAACAACAGCAATGAACATACCGTAAAGCATCACGCCCAACGTCATCCGCACAGACTCCGGAAGCAGAGATCCCGCAATTGCACCCATTGCCGTCCCAAATATCCACCCCAACGCAGCAACGACACCAACCCCAACAAAGAAACCGGTAGTCAGTTGTTTTCCTCTGGACATGCCCAAAGCGAACACTTCATCCGTGTTAAAAAATACTGCCAACAATCGTTTGCCGATTCCCACATCAGGGCCAAGCCGCTGTCCTAAAGCAAGACTCATAAGCGCATACCGACTATTGATTACAACCTGCATAAGGATCATCTCAATAATCGCTGCGCCGGCCGCAATGACAGTAAGTCCGGCAAACTGACCGGCACTGGTTAAATTGGATGCGGAAATTAAAATTGCCTGCCAAATAGTTAGTCCTTGCGCAATTGCCATTGCGCCAAAGCCAACGCTAACGGAAAAATATCCAATGCAAACCGGTATTCCTGCCTTCATGCCGGCAAAAAACTCTCTTCCCTTCATTTTCTATATGTCATTCCTTATTCAATCGTTTAAAATTATGTTTATCAGTATAACACACCCCACCCAAGGAATCAACACCGGTGTCATTTCCGAAGAAACGAATCGCAACAAACAGACAAATCCGTCCTCTGCGAGACATCACAGAGGACGGATTTAATCGGATCGGTTTCTCGTTCCGTTTCAATCATTCGCTTTTACTTGCATTCTTGGCAAAATTCCAAGCACTGCGGCACATATCTTCTACAGTGTGGGTGACTTCCCAGCCCAGCAAAGTCTTGGCTTTTTCTGCGTCTGCCCAGAAAGCAGGCAGGTCGCCATCACGACGAGGACCAAATACATAGGGAATATCCATATTGTTAGCGCTCTTAAATGCATTGACCAGTTCCAGAACAGAAATACCGTTGCCTGTCCCCAGATTGATGGCTTCCATGCCTTCATGATCCTTGGCAAATTCCAGAGCCTTCAGATGACCTACTGCCAGGTCTACCACATGCAGATAGTCCCGCTGGCAGGTGCCGTCGGGGGTGGGATAGTCATTGCCAAAAATGGTCAGTTTTTCCAACTTTCCCGCTGCCACGCGGCCGATATAAGGCATCAGATTATTAGGAATACCGTTGGGATCGTCACCCAAAAGACCGGATTCATGGGCACCGATAGGGTTAAAGTAACGCAGCGCAACAACGCAGAAATCAGGATGCGCGGCAACATAATCAGTCAAAACCCTTTCAATCATAACCTTTGTCCAACCGTAGGGGCTGGTGGACTGGATAGCAGGCATTTCTTCCTTATAGGGATAGGGGTTGTTGGGACCGTATACAGTTGCAGAAGAAGAGAAGATGAACTTCTTGCAATTAAATTCTTCCATTACTTCCAGAAGAGAAAAAGTGCTGTCCATATTATTGCGGTAATACTGCAGGGGCTTCTTTACGCTTTCACCTACTGCCTTAAAGGCGGCAAAGTGGATGATGGCATCGATCTTGTGGACAGAGAAAACGGTGCGCAGCGCACTTTTATCCTTACAGTCCAACTGATAGAATGCGGGGTGCTTTCCGGTGATGGTCTCAATCCGATTCACAACATCCGCCTTGGCATTGGACAGGTCATCCACAATAATGGGGGTATGGCCTGCTTTGAGCAATTCTACTACAGTATGGCTGCCGATATATCCGGCGCCACCGGTAACTAAAACATTCATTGTTATACCTCCTAATTGATATGAGCCACAAAATACAGAAAAGTAGTTCTGCCTGCGGGGGTATTCTTATAGGCACCTGCATTCTCCAGTACAGCACAGAACACCTTGCGCTCGGATGCTCAGAACGTGGCATGCGCCTTCGCCCGAAGTTGAGGAATTGCAGCAAAGAACAGATGTGGCCATAGCATATGCCTTCCACTTTTTTCATTATACAACACAAATTGGCAAAAAGGAATAGCAATTAAAAATTTCCCCTGATACAAAAAAGACGCAAAAAGAGTATAATATTTGGCTGATGAAAAGAGCGAAACCATATGAATTCTTCTGATCGCATTCAAAATACACGCGCAGCCTATCTAAATGATTGCACTTCTATGTAGTCTATATGTAACATTGAGCGATGACCATCAAGGTCATCGCTCCTTTAATTATTATGCGGCTATTTCTTTTGCAGATTGTTATAGTCTTTACATCAAATGACTGTAGCAAAATTAAGGTTATGCCATCGAAAAACCATTGTACCGCCACAACACCATGTAGGCTCACAATCTGTTTTGTTTTCTTTTTCACCGCTAAAAAGTACTTGACAGCCTCGGTCTACAGTTGTAAAATAGAATCAGACTACAAGTGTAGAATGTTTGGAGGTAATATTATGAATGATTATCAGATGGGCGCTGTGGAATCCCGCTTTGCCGATATCATTTGGGAAAACGAACCCATTTCTTCACCGGAACTTGCCAAACGAAGTGAGGAGGTTCTCAACTGGAAAAAGTCAACAACTTATACTGTTTTGAAAAGGCTGTGTGACAAAGGCCTTTTCAAAAACAGCAAGGGAACGGTAACCTCCCTTATTTCAAAAGAAGATTTCTATTCCGCCACAAGCGAGAAATTCGTAAACCAAGCATTTAACGGCTCCCTGCCGGCTTTCTTTGCCGCCTTTACATCGCGGAGAAATTTATCTCAAGCGGAAATTGCAGAACTTCGGCAAATGCTGGACAATTATAAGGAGGCATAACATGGACACTGCTTTTCTAAATCTGCTGAATATGAGCATAACCGCTTCATGGATTGCTTTGGCGGTTATACTGTTTCGTTTTTTGCTTAAAAAAGCGCCGAAATTTCTGACTGTGATTTTATGGGGATTGGTTGGTCTGCGTCTATGCCTGCCCTTCTCTTTAGAGAGCATTTTCAGTTTAGTTCCCAGCGCGCAGACTATCCCAAACGACATGTTTTATGCTGACGCGCCTGCAATTCAAAGCGGTATTCCCGTTATAGACAACGCAATCAATCCCGTTCTGTCTGACTCTTTCGCCCCCAACATAGGCGGCAGTATCAACCCCATTCAGGTGGCAACTTACATTTGCGCCATTGTTTGGGCCATAGGCGTCTTTGCTATGCTGGCGTATGCCCTTATTAGTTTTTTCCGCATTAAAAGGCAGGTGCGGGAGGCGGCGTTACTAAATGATAACATCTGGGTATGTGACCGCATCGACACGCCGTTTATTCTCGGTGTTGTAATGCCCCGGATTTATCTCCCCTCTGCAATGCAGGAATCCGATATAAAATATGTAATCGCCCACGAAAAGGCGCATCTGAAAAGATATGACCATTTGTGGAAACCTTTGGGCTTTTTGCTTTTAAGTCTTCATTGGTTCAATCCCATTATTTGGATTGCCTATGTTTTGCTTTGTCGGGATATTGAAGGCGCCTGCGACGAAAAAGTAATCAAAGAAAATGGTACTGAAATTAAAAAGCCTTATTCACAAGCCCTTATTAATTGCAGTGTTACCCGCAAAAACATCAACGCATGTCCTTTGGCCTTTGGTGAAACCGGCGTAAAAAGCCGGGTAAAAGGTGTACTCAACTACAAAAAACCTACTTTTTGGGTTGTTCTGGTTGGGGTAGTTGCTCTCATCATTACCGCTGTCTGCTTCTTAACAACGCCTACGGATACAACCGACATCAAAAAGCCGAATTCTTCTATAAACATCAATGAGGAACTTTCTATTGAAGTTTTACTTGAATCAAGCATTACCACGGTGAATCGGACAAGTAATACGAGAAATAATTTCGTTGCATTCGATTATCAAATTCTTCATACGGAGGAAACAGCAAATCGTGTTACGGTATATCTTTGGGTTTTGTATGAAGAATACAGTTTTTCAGATACGTTAAATCTGGAAACATCCTCCCACCTCCCCACCGTAATCACTGCCAGCAAAAACAGTCAGCAGTACGAACTCAAAGAATATTGGCATCCTCATACCGATTCGGAACTTTACGAGACGGATATAAAAGACAAGTTCCCTGAGCATCTTTGGGAGGAAGCGCTGAACAGTCAAAAGTATACCCTGATACAAAAAGGAAATTGCCTTAAACGCGCCCAAGACCATTTTGCGCAATACGCCAACAAACTTACTTGGACTTATACGCCAATGCACAGTTATACCGGATCCAGTTTTTATTCTTGTGAATTCGCTTTGGATTATACCCACATCATAGCCAGTTGTGATAACGGTATGATGAAGAATCTCAAAGCAGAAAATCAACCAGCAGGCACACCCCTTCGTTTTGAGAAAGGAGAACCCATTAATTGGTCTCCTTACGAAGGCACAATGGAAAAGATAGAAAATACTTCAAAGGTCCATTTTGCCATATATGACGGTGAAGATATGGTTCATTCCGCAACCTTAGTTTTTTCCTGCATAGAAAAGACGCAAGTTTCTGCAGAATTTGAAATTTATGCCATAGAAACAGACGGTATGCTTATGACAAAAGGTGATGCCGGCGTAATCTTTTTAATAGAGGAAGACGAATCCGTTTCTCATATCGGCGGTTTGGATTCACCGGAAGATGTTAACATTACCAATGAAAACACCGAACTGATTAACCGGCTCAAAAACACCCATCCCCATTTCTTTAACGTTCCAACCGAAGGCGGTTTGACCGTTTATATATGGGAGATGGCAGAAGGTGTTTATGAATGTCACCTTGCCAATACACTTAAGGAATCTATTTCCGGCCCAAGTTATGCCTATACCGTTGGTGCCGTAGATATCAGGGAAATGCGGGCAATCTTATCTACCTATGACGTTGCCCGAGAGGATATTACATTGCAACCGGTTATCTGTCCCCATTCCGATTATGCATACGAAATCGACGCAGACTATATTGCAAAAATCAACCGGCTTTTCTGGGTAGAATACTCCACAATGTAAAATGAAACATCGGCATCTTCTTTTTGAAGATGCCGATGTTTTTATTTTGCAGATAAGTCTACCGCTTTTCGGAGTATGGAAAAGGCCGGTACCGGTTGGGGTAACTGAATCACAAATTTCATTTGCGGGGTGCGGGGTTCTTCCAAATTCTCCCCCTCTGGGTTTTGCATCATTGGTACAGTAAAGGCCACCGGTTTTGTATCCGGACCTACCACCTCTACCCTGTCCCCTGCGGAAAACTTATTTCGCAGGCTACACAGGGCAAGACCGTTTTCGTCGCAACTTTCCACAATGGCGCAGACTTGCCACTGGCGAATATAGCGGGAGTTTTCCGTATACTGGCCGGGGTGGCCAAAATAAAATCCGGTGGAGTACACCCGGTGGGAAACCCGGTTCACTTCCTCCTGCCACGCACTGTCCGGCGCTCTGCCGGCGGATACATCATCAATACAGTGACGGTATGCCCCGGTAACGATAGCGGCATAGTAGGCGGATTTTGCTCTTCCTTCGATTTTAATACAGTCTACCCCTGCATCCATCAGTTCCGGAAGATGTTCAATCATACACATATCCCGGGAATTTAAGATATATGTGCCCTTTTCGTCTTCGTACACCGGAAAATACTCTCCGGGACGTTTTTCTTCCATCAGCGCATACTGATACCGACAAGGCTGGGCGCAAGCGCCCCGGTTGGAATCCCGACCGGTCATATAGTTACTCAAAAGGCATCTGCCGGAATAACTGACGCACATAGCGCCATGGCCAAAGGTTTCAATTTCCAGTTCTTTTGGGGTTTTCTCCCGGATTTCCCGGATTTCCTCTAAGCACAGTTCCCTTGCCAGCACTACCCGCTGGGCACCCAGTTCATACCAGGCTTTTGCACATTCGTAATTGGCTATGGACTGCTGGGTTGAAATGTGTCTTTGGCACTTCGGAGCATACTTCCCCGCCAGCATAAACGCGCCCATATCCGCCACAATCAACGCATCTACCCCGGCATCCTGCAATCTCTCCAAGTGTTCCGGGAGATTGCAGATTTCGTTATTCCGAGGCATGGTGTTGACGGTAACGTGGACTTTTACATTATGCGCATGGGCAAACTTCACCGCCAAAGGCAATTCTTCCGGGGTAAAATTTCCTGCAAAGGAGCGCATACCGAAATCCGTTCCCGCTAAATACACCGCGTCCGCGCCATAGAGAACAGCCATTTTCAGCCGTTCCATATCCCCCGCCGGACTGAGTAATTCTATTTTTTTCATAGGTTATCCAATCGAATCCAAAAATGCGTTGTGTTCACTGTAAGTGCTGCTGAACTTATGGCTGTTGGTCTCCGGATTCAGCGCATAGTAATAGTAGTTCGTTTCGTTGGGATCCAAGGCCGCATAAAGGCTATCCCGTCCGGGGTTACAAATCGGGCCGGGAATCAGACCGGTGTATTTATAGGTGTTATATTCGCTGTCATAGAACTTATCTGCTTCTGTAAGTTCTGTCTTGCCGCCCAATGCGTACACCAGCGCGGCGTCAATGTTCAGGAAAGGATAGTTGGACTGATTTGTCAGACGGTTATAGATAACCGATGCAATATCGTAACTTTCCTTCGCGCCGGAAGTTTCCTTTTCGATCAGGGAGGCAATGATTACCAGTTGCCGCATAGTTAGAGGATTGCTGTCAATATAACTTTGTCCGTAGCCGTGGGATGATAGCATATTGGCATACCGGGCTTTCATATTTTCAAAGTCCTCTTTCATCAAATCGGTAAACCGATAATCAAAGCCGTCTAAGAACTTCTCAATCACCCGGCGGGGTTCATCATTGGTGTAGAACTGATAGGTATCCGGGAACAGATAGCCTTCCAGGCAGTACTTGTCGCCCCGTTCCACTCCTTCTAAGAACCAGTATTCAGACAGTTCACCATCGGCCGCGTATTCTTCCAGCGCCGACGCGTCACACACTTCTTTTTCTTCCAACAGCGCAAAAATCTGCTGACAGTTGTAGCCTACCGGGAACATAATTTCTACCACATTTTGGGCAGATTCATAATCCGTCATCGCATTGACCATTGCGTTATAGTCCAAATGGGCATTAAGCGTATATGTGCCGTCACCAATGTTATCGCTTTTGCCGGTGAGATTACAGAAAAGTGTGAACAGACCGGGATAACGAACAAGACCGGCATCTCCCAATTTTTTGGACACATCACCAATGTCGTCTTCCTCGGTAATGGTAATGACAATCTGCTGGGACTCTTTGCCGAATGCCATTACATCAGCGCAGCAAGCCCACAGTGTTCTACCCAAAGAAACACCGATAATGAGTACAATGCCTATCCACAAAACCGTAGTCAACAGTTGGGGAATGACAAAAATTCCGTCCCCTTTTTTCTCTTCCTTTTTTGTCTGTGCCGGTTTTGGCGGTTCCGGCTGTTTTTGTACCGGCGCCGGTTTCTTTGCCGGGGCTTTTTTTGCCGGTGCTTTCTTCGGGGCGGGCGCAGGCTTGGGTTCCGGTATATCCAGAGAAATCGGCATTTCCTCCTCTACCGGGAATGCTTCTTCTGCTTTTTTCTTTCTCTGTGCCTTTTTTCGGTCTTCCTCGTCCCAAGTTTCCTGGAGAATCCGCTCCAGTTCCAAATCATCGGGATGGGTAAGGCCGGCACTTCTCACTGCTTGCTCGTCGTAGTCGATATCAGAAAATTCTGATGTTCCCAGCAGTTCTTCCAACCACTTATCTTCTTGGAAAAATTCCGAATTCTTTTTCTTATCGTCCATCATAAGACCTCCTGTCAGCGTACCACAATCTGATTGTATACGGTTGTAGCCGCTTCCTGTCCTTTCAGCGCTGCTATCAATGCAATCCCAAAGGGAATTGCGCATCCTGCAGAAGTACCTGTAATCAGGTTTCCGTCTCGCACAAAGGATTTGTTTTCCTCTACATTGGCACTACCCATATCTTTTTCACAGCCGGGGTAGCAGGTCGTCTGCTTGCCGTCTGTAATATGCAAATCCGCCAAAACTGTGGGTCCGGCGCAAATAGCCGCCACATATTTTTGGTTCTCCCAGGCAAAACGCAGGGCATCCATTGCTCCAGCACTTTCCCGGACTGACTGTACACCGCCCAAACCACCGGGCAGTACAATCATTTCCAAATCCGTTAAGTCCATTTCTTCCAGCGTAATATCCGCATTGACGCTAATACCGTGGCCGCCGGTAACGGTTTTCCCATTTACGCCCACTGTCATTACCGAAATACCTGCTCGCCGAAGTAAATCCAAAGGGGTAATGGCTTCGATTTCTTCAAACCCGGTTCCCAATAAAATATAAACCATTTTTATCCCTCCAGGCAGTTTGCTACGTACCGGTAAATTTCCTCGTGGATATCCTCGATGCTCCGCATCTGTCCGTCTTTTACGCAGGAAATCACTTTCCAGCCGTAATAAGACGCCGCCGCCCGGCCGGTTTCCCGGCAGGTTGCCAAATACTGCATATCCTGCTCGTGAATATCCGCTTGGGTATTGGTGTCCTGCTCCCGGTGACGGAGCATTTTTTGAGTAAAGTCCGTTGGTACGTCCAAATAAACAACCAAGTCCGGCGCAGGCAGACCCAATTTATCATACTCAAAATTATAAAGCCACTTCAAAAAGTCTTTTTGCGCCTCTCCGATTTCCTTGGATGCCTGATGCACCGCATTGGAAGTGGTGTACCGGTCGGAAAGAACCAGACCGCCTTCTTCGTACCACTGTCCCCAATCCATTTTATAGGAGGCGTACCGGTCTACCGCATAAAAGGAAGAAGCCGCATAGGCGTTGACATCTGTGGGTTTTGTTCCAAACTCACCGCCCAGATACATCCGAATCAAAGCGGAACTGTCTTCACTGTATCGGGGAAATACCAAATGCTTAAATGCAATCTTTTCATTTTCCAGTCTTTGGGACAGCAGACGAAACTGCGTGGATTTGCCGGAGCCGTCTGTACCCTCAATTACAATCAGTTTGCCCATTTGCGCCATTTCCTCCCAACGAAAATGTACATAAATTATCATTGTAAACTATATCACACTTTCTTTGTTTTGTCTACCGCCCAATTTGAAAAGGGCAACGCCCCGCTCTTTTACGTGGAACGTTGCCCTTATTTGTTTTACAGTTTCACAGTGGCGCTTTTCTCTTCGTAGCAAATCCGGTCACCGAAAGCGTTAATGCTGTCCACAAAAGCAAAATACGCTTCCTTGTTTTCAAAGGTGGGGGTAAAGTTCTCAATAATCTCTTTTGCCCGGGCTCCGTTGTTTTCCAAAAGGATTTTTAGCATTGCCACTTCCCACTTGGCGCATTTCACGCAGGCTCGCTCCGGATCTGCAATGGCGAAATCGTCTCCGTGGGCTTTCCCCGTAATACCGCCGATATACGGGTGTATCACAGGCATTAAGGCGCAAAGTTCAGCCATATCCGTACTGCCGGTACTGTACACCGGATTGATGCAGAAGTTTTCCTCCGGTATGATGGCATCGGCGCCTTCTTTTGCTACTTTCAGCATTTCCGGGTTGTTGATCAGAGGAGAATACCCCGGCACATCCCGGATTTCCACGTTCACTCCCATCGACAGTGCCCCACCGGAAAGGGCTTGATTGATTCTCCGGTTGGCATCCAGCATTGCCTCGTAGGTCTTACCCCGGACAAACGCCTCCATTTTTACCAGTTCCGGAATGGCATTTACCGCCTCGCCACCGTGGGTAATAATCGGATGGAAACGTATTAGATCTTTTTCCTGAAACGTCTCCCGCAGCGCATTGGCCGCGTTCAAGCCCTGCATAGCGGCATACAGCGCATTTTTACCTTCCCATGGACAACCGCCAGCATGGGCCGAAACACCCTTATAAAGAACCGTCTTGGCAATACAACCCACCGCGCCTTCCACTGCGCAGGTTTCGTTGCTGGCGTGAACCATAAATGCCATATCCACGCCGTCAAAATAACCCCGATATAAAAACTCTCCCTTACCGCTGTGGTAGTGGATAAGCCCATTTTCCTTCAATCTCGCCCGATATTCAATCTCAATGAGTTCTTCTGCCGGTACGGCGCACAAACGGATTCTTCCGCAAAGTCCATCCAGCACTCCCGGCTCTTTCAGTGCCGCCGCCACACCCAAAATTGTCGCACACTGCACATTGTGACCGCAGGCGTGCACATAACCGGTTTCCGGCTGGGCATCTTTATGGTTGGGGCAAATTAAACTGTCCAGTTCTCCCAAAACCAGCACTTCCGGACCGGGCTTTCCGGTATCCAACACGGCATAAAACCCCGGAACATTTCCGGCTTTTACCAGATTATATCCTAATTTTTCGAACTTCTCTTCCAAATACCGGGATGTTTCAAACTCCCGGAAACCAGTTTGGGGATGCTCCCAAATATAGCGCTCTGCTTCCAATATCAGCGCCTTATGTTTCTCTACGGCTTGGTTGATTTTTTCCATAAACACCCCTCCAAAAGATTTTCCTTACTATATCTCTGTGCAAATCTTTATCAATCATACCCTGACTGTGAAAATTCCCCGGTCTGTGGACCGGGGAATTTCCTATTTTACTTTTTTTTGAAGGACTTACAGTCGGTGCACTGGTCCATAGTGGGGTTTCCTTCGTGAGTGCCCACCAGAATACGATCCAAAGAGCAGTAATTTGCTTCATCGCAGTGGTAAGCGCACTGCTTAACGGTGCATTCGATGCACTTATTGGCATTGCAGTTCATCTGTTTTCCTCCTTCTTCTGTGATAACTTCAGTATTCCCCGGAACATCAAATCCATACTCGAAGTATGAAATTGCCCAATATACAAAGCAAAACGCCCAAAACCGTAGGTATCCAAAACGCAAGCGCCGTTTTCCACAGAGAACCGGTTTCCCGGTATACAGTCATTAGCGTCGTGGCGCAAGGCCAGTGAAACAGCGTGAACACCATTGTCAGCAGCGCCACATTCCAAGTGATTCCGCTTTGCAGCAGAAGTTCACTTCCCAAAGTTGCCGTTTCGCGTAAACTGCCAACACCGGTAATGGCCATTAGCAGTACCGGTATCACCAGTTCATTTGCCGGTATGGCGCAGATAAAAGCAAGCAGAATCATTCCATTGATTCCCATTAGGAATGCAAAAGGCTCTAAAAATGCAGAAATTTTTTGTAAAAGTCCAAAATTTGTCAAAACCCATAAGAGAGCCCCCGCCGGCGCGGCAACCGTTACGGCTCTGCCGGCGATAAAAATGGTTCTGTCTAACAAAGAACGGACTAAAATCTTGCCAAGCCGGGGGCGGCGGAAAGGTGGCATTTCCATAATGAATGCGCCAGCTTTTTTACTGCCGTTTTTTCCGCAGATTATGCCGGTAATGCCCATTGCGCCCACCACCCCCAAAGCCACGCAAGCCGCAACAATTAACGCCGCTCCCGCCTCCGGAAAAAATAAACTCCCCAGCAAAATCAAGGTAGGAAACCGTCCGTTACACGGTATCATAGCGTTGGTTAATATTGCAGCCAAACGAATTCGGGGATTTTCAATAATTCTGCACCCAGTTACTCCCACGGCATTGCACCCCAGCCCCATGCACATTGTTAACGCCTGCCGGCCACAGCCGCCGCACCGAGCCATTGCACCGTCCAGTAAAAATGCCATACGGGGCAAATACCCCACGTCCTCCAAAACCGTAAACAATGGAAAGAAAATTGCCATAGGCGGAAGCATTACGGAAATCACTCTGCCGGTGGTGGCATAAACACCATCCAGCAAAATCCCCTTTAACCATTGCGGCCAAGGTGCTAACAAAGCATAAAGCGCCCCATATCCCCAGTCGAAAAACTGCTCCAACAACATAGACGGATAATTAGCGCCCCATACGGTCAGCCACAAAATACACAACAAAACAAGGCATAAAAAGGGCGCGCCAAAACGACGGTTTACAAATAGTTTCTCCACTTTTCGGCGGATATCCGTTTTGGTATCCTTTTCCCTTTTTATGCATCTTTTTGCAATTTCTTCCGCCCCAGACACCGGGTCTTCCCAGCATTTTCCTACCGTAGGATTCTGAACGGAGTGCCGGATTTGTGCCATAAGATCGTAAATCCCTTTTTTGTTTCCCGCCGCAGTCATCACCACGGGAACCCCTAACTGTTCCTGCAAAAACGTCCGGTCAATCACAATCCCCTGCCGATGGGCTTCATCCATTAAGTTTACGCAAACCACAGTGTTTCTCCCTAAAGAAATCACCTGCAGTGCTAAAATCAAACTTCGTTCCAAGCAACTGCCGTCGCACACAACGACTGTGCACCGGTTTTCCTCTTCTTTTAAGAAATCACCGGCAATCTGTTCATCTTGGGATTTGCCGTTTAATGCGTATGTACCCGGTAGATCCACCAGTCGGTACACACCCCTCTCATGCCGGTATGTACCCGTTGCTACGGCTACCGTTTTCCCCGGCCAATTCCCCGTATGCTGGCGCATTCCGGTAAGAGCGTTAAACAGCGTGCTTTTTCCTACATTGGGATTGCCTGCCAAGGCAACCGTAACCGTTGGTATTTCCTTTTCCCTCATTCGTATTGCACCCGGATATTTTGTAGATCCCGGGTGCGAAGCGCCACCACAGCCCCTCTGCACTCAACCGCAGTTACAAAGCCGCCTGGACTACGATACCGACAGCACACCAATGTCCCCGGTACCATGCCAAAATCCTGCAACCGGGATTGCAACGTCTCCCCGCCGCGCACTTCCTTCACTACCACCGGAACACCGGGCCGAATCCAATCCAAACTACTCTCCATAGAGATCCCTCCTGCCTTATCATATCCCACAAGGGGATATTTTGTGCATAAAAAATCTTTTCATTCCGACAAGAATATGCTAAAATAATTTACAAAGGATGTGAATTCTATGCAGAAAAAAGTAAAAGAAATTATTTCCGCATTAAAAAATCAGTACCCCGACGCCATTTGCGCTTTACAATATGAAAAAGATTATGAACTGATGATTGCAGTGCGGCTGTCCGCCCAATGTACCGATGCCCGGGTAAACCTTATCACCCCGGCATTATTTGCCGCTTACCCCACTTTGGATGCCATTGCAAACGCCTCCATTTCCGATGTGGAACATTACATCCATTCTTGCGGTTTTTACCGACAGAAAGCAAAGGACATTGTATTCGCCTGCCAAATGCTGATCCGGGACTATGACCGCAAAGTGCCGGGCACCATGGAAGAACTTTTGCGTTTGCCCGGCGTAGGACGCAAAACCGCAAACTTATTATTAGGGGATATTTACAATGTTCCCGGCAGTGTAGTTTGCGACACCCACTGTATCCGGATTTGCGGGCGACTGGGACTTTCCAAAGGAAAAGAACCGGAAAAAGTGGAGATGCAACTGCGAAAAATCCTACCTCCGGAGGAAAGTAGTGACTTTTGTCACCGAATCGTACTCTTTGGCCGGGATATTTGCACCGCCCGGTCACCCCAATGTCACCGTTGTCCATTGGCGATTCACTGCAAAGAAATTAACGGTTAAATTATCCCCCCTCATCCGCATAAACTGTGGACAAGGGGGGATTGTTTTGTCTAAAAAACTACCCATTTTTTATAGTGCGCTATTACTAACCGGCGTAAATTTACTGCTCCGGTCTGTGTCTACCTCTTTTCAAGTTTATCTCTCCGGCGTAATCGGTGCGGAAGGCATCGGTCTTTTGCAACTGGTAATGTCTGTAGGCTTTCTTGCCCTGACCCTGTCAGCCGCCGGTGTCCGCACCACTACGATGTACCTTTCTGCGGAAGAAATTGGGCGCAAGCGCCCCCAAAACGTCACTTGGGTACTATCCGGTTGTTTTGCTTACAGCATTGTCTGCAGTACCATTTTATGGGCAGTTTTTACTTATTTCGCCCCTTTTATTGCCCAAAATTGGCTGGGTGACCCAGACACTGTAGATGCATTAAAACTGCTTGCCGCCTTTTTGCCCATAAACTGTCTTTGCGGGGTTATGACCGGTTATTTCACTGCCGCTAATCGCATTGGCACCTTAGCGGCGGTAGAAGTTGCTGAACAACTACTGTCCATGGTCACAACCTTGCTGCTTCTCCATTTTTGGGCTGGAAACCACATCTATCGCGCCTGCCAAAGTGTTATTTTAGGAAGCAGTATCAGCGGCACATTTACTGTACTCCTTTTAATCTTTTTACGAATCCGGGAGCATCCGAAAACCGGAGCGCGTATTCCCATTGCAAGACGGATTGTTCGTACCGCCGTTCCGTTGGCATTGGCAGATGACTTAAAATCCGGCATTTCCA
>JAZOXE010000131.1:0-2041 GCA_045659525.1 Faecousia sp.
TTTTATTTTTGAAAAATTACAATTTTCAAAATTTTCCTTAAATCTTTTTATGCACAGTTGTTTTTCCGTAGCGAATGTGGTAAACTATCCAACATAACCAAAGCAGTTTGGAGGCTTGCTCGTGAAACGTCAATCCCCTTCCCGTTCCAATTTTGGGAGTTCCCCTTTATTTCAGTATCTGGCCGGTGGCTTCGCTCTATTTTCCTCGTTCTTTTTAATTGAAGTTTTTGCTTTTATCCTGATGCATCCCGAAAGTACCACATGCCTTATTTTCGGTGCCCTGTGGGCACTGATGTTAGGCTGTTTTATCATGTGTCTTCCCAGAAAAGCCGGCAGGATTGTCTACGGCATTCTATACTTTTTCATGCTGACTTGGACACTGGCACAAGCCGGTTACTACCAGGTGTTTGACAAAATGATGTGGCTTTCCACAATTGCCTACGCCAGCGAAGGTGCCGCTTTTTTGGGCGATGTGCTGCGCAGTTTTCCATTATCCTGGTGGATGGGAACAGCACTCATGATTCCGCTAGGTGTCGTTTTACTGAAAAAATTCCCCCATGTCCCCCAATATTTCCGCCATCGTCTCCCCGGTCTGATCTGCGGTGCCCTTTCCCTAACCACACTGTGTTTTCTGCCTGAGATTATCTTTCAGCGTGACAACAATATTGACGGTGCCAACGATGATTACCGCCAGTCCTCTTCTTACCGCGCCGCTTACAACATCATGTACGATGCGAAAAAAGTTTACGATATTACCGGCATCTATCATCTGACCCTCCGCGACATCTGGGTAAACGAGGTATTCCCTCATACCTCCGATTACCAGACAACTCTCTCTCAGCAGCGTGCCACTGTAGACAACTTCTTTGCAAACCGTGGTGAACCCACCGAAAACGAAATGACCGGTACCTATGCGGGAAAAAACGTCATTCTGGTTTTGATGGAGTCCATGGACGACTGGATGATTACACCGGAGGATACCCCCACGCTTTACCGTCTTATGAACGAGGGTATCAATTTCACCAATTTCTATACCCCCGGCTATGGCAGTGCTCGCACCTTAAATTCCGAATTCTGCATGAACACAGGCATTTACCTGCCTACTACCGGCAGCTATGTATTTGACTATGTAACGAACAGCTTCAAGCAATCCATTGCCTCCCAATTGGCATCCAACGGATATACCGGTCACGTTTTCCACTACAACAATCCAGAGTTTTACAGCCGCGGTATATTTGAACCCGCCCTCGGTTACGCAAGCTATGTCTCCTTCGAGGAATACACGCAGGACGAGGCACAGCTATGCGACGAAACCCTTTTGTTTGAATTACCGGAAGTAAGCGATCTATTCTTCCGGTCGGGCAAAACCTTTAATACCATCATTACCCGTTCCGCCCACCTGGGCTACACCTATAACGAAATCATCGGTTACTATGCAATGCAAAAATATCCGTTCTACAAAGGACGTTTTCCCAGTGAAGAAGAAGATTGCGCCCGCTTAAAAGCCAAAATTGTAGATGATATGTTTGCCCGGCTTCTGCAGGAGCTGGAGGCCCGTGGACAGCTTGAGAACACGGTTATTATTGCAATGTCGGACCACTATACCTATGGCTATAAGAACATGGACGAACTGTACGCACATTCCGGTGTCAGCAGTGAACTCCTGTTGGAAAAAACACCTTGCTTTGCCTGGTCAGTAGACGGTCCCAGCCTGGAAGTTACAAAAACGCTAAACACTTCTGATTTCCTGCCTACCATGCTCAACCTTTTAGGCATTGATTCGCCTTACCGCTACCTCGGTCAGGATGCCTTTGAGCCTTCCTATAAAGGTTATGCGCTTTTCCCCGATGGCAGTTGGATTTGTGACGGCGTTGCCTATCAGGACGGTCTGATACTCATGAACGAAAAGGATCGCACCGTAACGCAAGAAGAAATTGATGCAATGGCTGCGTTATCGCAGGAATACCGCACCGTCAGCAATCTGCTGCTCACCTGTAACTACTACCAATAAAAACATCCCCGGTTCTATCGAACCGGGGAT
>JAZOXE010000132.1:0-13854 GCA_045659525.1 Faecousia sp.
TCATCCTTGAATTTCAAAAGATAGTTGCCGTTATTCAGTGCAAATACATCCTTTGTTTTACCGGTATAAACCAATTTCTTTTCCATTATAAAAACTCCTTTGTAAATTAAATTCTATCCATAATACCGGCATCCTTTTCCAGGACCACAGCGGCATCATTTTTACGTTTTAACTCTAATCTTTCGGACAGGTTTTCATCGCCCAGTGCCAAAATCTGCGCAGCCAAAAGCGCCGCATTTGCACCTCCGTTTAGCGCAACAGTGGCAACCGGAATTCCGGTTGGCATCTGTACAGTGGATAACAACGCATCCAGTCCATCCAGCACGCCGCCTTTACAGGGGATTCCGATAACCGGCAGTATAGTATTTGCGGCGACTGCGCCGGCAAGGTGTGCCGCCATTCCGGCAGCAGCAATTAGAACACCAAAACCATTTCCTTTTGCATTTTGTGAGAAGGTCTTTGCCTCCTCAGGTGTTCTATGGGCAGAGAAAACGTGGACCTCAAAAGGAATCTCCAATTTTTTCAGTACGTCCGTTGCTTTCTGTACAATAGGTAAATCACTGTCACTTCCCATGATAATGCCAACTTTTTTCATAAAACAACCTCCTTAAAACAGAAAATGGGTGCACTTAACCGGCATACGGTTAAATGCGCCCAGACGGTCGGCTCGGCGGATTGCCGCCTGACGTTTTCGCTTTTTGCTCCCCCGTGGTTTTCCACATTTCCGTCAGTTACAAAAAGCGCTATTATTTTCATTTCAATTTTAACACGCAGACGCAGTACTGTCAAGAAATGAACTTGTCCTTTTCACCTTTTTTCCCATTTCAACAGAAACCTCCGGGTTATTGTTCAAAATTTGTTGAACATTATAACCCGGAGGCATAAAATCATAGTTTTTTCTTATTTTCACAATAAATGCAACGATAAATTCCGGCATCTTTATCTACACACTTGAACATATGGGTTATCTCTTGCTCGCAGGATGTAATGCACCGGGGATTATCGCAGAAAATCTTGTCGCACAAAATATCTTCTTCTGGGGTTTGTGTCTTATCATTTAGTAATTTCAAAATCAACGCCATACGCATCAGTTTTCCGTTCAGCGCCTGACGGAAATATGCGGCCCGGGGATCATTATCCACCTTAACACTGATTTCGTTCACTCTGGGTAGCGGATGCAGAACCCGCATCGTGCTCTTGGCGCTTTCCATTTTTTCCGTTGTTAAAACATAACTATCTTTCAGCCGTTCATATGTTTCAACATCATCAAAACGCTCCTGCTGAATCCGAGTCATATAGAGAATATCCAATTCGGGAATCGCATCTTCCAAAGATACGGTTTCTTCGTATTGCATATTGTATTTGTCTAATACTTCCCGTTTAACATAGTCCGGAAGTTTCAGTTCTTCCGGAGAAATCAAAACAATTTTTATGTTCGCATACCGAGCCATAGCAGAAATCAAAGAGTGAACCGTTCTGCCATACTTTAAGTCCCCGCAAAAACCGATTGTTAAATCGTGAAGTCTGCCCTCTTCCCGGTAAATTGTCAAAAGGTCAGCCAAAGACTGTGTAGGATGGCAGTGACCGCCGTCACCGGCGTTGATAACAGGAATGGACGCATTCTGCGCCGCTACTAAGGGCGCTCCCTCTTTCGGATGGCGCATAGCAATAATATCAGCATAGCAACTAATAATTTTAGCGGTATCGGCAACGCTCTCGCCTTTGGAAGCGGAGGAACTTTTTGCATCACTAAAACCAATAACACTGCCACCAAGCTCCAGCATAGCCGCCTCAAAACTTAAGCGTGTACGGGTAGAGGGTTCAAAAAATAAAGTGGCAAGTTTTTTCCCGCGGCAGGCATCTGCATACTTTTGGGGATGTTCACTGATATCGCAGGCAATATCCATAAGTTCCTGCAATTCCTGAACAGACAAATCAACAATATCGATTACACTTCTCATTATTTCGCTCCATTCACTGCAAGGTAGTTTTTAATCCGGGTAACATTTTCCGTATTCTTTTCATCTTCTTCCAGATAGGCAATGATATCATAAACATCTACGACAGAATAAACCGGGAAGCCAAATTCCTCTTCCACCTCTACCATTGCGCCTTTTTCACCTTTGCCTTTTTCTTTCCGGTCAACCATAACAAAGGTGGCGGCAACTTTCACGCCCTCCAAAGAGGACAAAATTGCCATGCTCTCACGGATTGCCGTACCGGCAGTAATCACGTCTTCCACAATCACAACTTCTTCTCCCGCTTGGGGAATATACCCTACAAATACGCCGCCTTCGCCGTGGTCTTTCACTTCTTTTCTGTTGAAGAAGAAAGGAACATTCAGTCCGTTTTTACTAAGGGCAACTGCCGCAGAAACAGCAATAGAAATGCCTTTATATGCAGGTCCGTACAAAACCGCAGGTTTCTTACCCATTTTTTCAAAATAGGCTTTTGCATAAAATTCCCCTAATTTTGCAATTTCTTCGCCGGTTTTAATCATACCTGCATTAATAAAATAAGGAATCTTTCTGCCGGATTTTGCCGTAAAATCACCAAATTTTAATACACCGGCCTTCTCTAAAAATTGGATAAACTCTCTTTTATAACTTTCCATTTGTCTCTCCTTATTCATCGCAGAACTCTTTTACGCATCGTTCATAGGCTGCCACCGGATCTACCGCTGCCGTAATGGGACGGCCGACAACAATATAGTCAGAGCCAATCTCCTTTGCCTGTGCAGGCGTCATAACCCGTTTTTGGTCTCCTACTTCACCATCGGCAAAACGGACGCCGGGGGTTACGGTTATAAATTCTTTTCCACAAAGATTATGAACTTTGCCTGCTTCCAATGGAGAGCAAACAATCCCGTCTAATCCGGATTCCTCTGCACATTTGGCATAGTGCATAACAACTTCATCAATGGGTGCGTGAATCAGCAGGTCATTTTCCATGCTCTCCTGGTCCGTAGATGTCAGTTGTGTAACAGCAATTAAGAGCGGTCGTGTGCCATCTGGGCGTGTCAATCCCTCGATCGCGGCTTTCATCATATTTTTTGTACCCGCCGCGTGGAGGTTGGTAATATCAACATCCAAATTGCTCAATACTGCCATCGCTTTTTTTACAGTATTGGGAATATCATGCAGTTTCAAATCCAAAAAAATCTTATGTCCTCTTGCCTTAATTTCCTTGACAATAGCAGGACCTTCTGCATAATAAAGTTCCATTCCGATTTTAACGAAAGGTTTACGACCGGTGAACTTATCCAAAAAAGCAAAGGTCTGCTCTGCACTGGCAAAATCACAGGCTACAATTACATCTTTTCCCATTATTTTGCGCCTCCTATAATCTCACTTAATGAATCAATTGTGTACTTATCCATAACTTTCGGCAAATCCTCTATAATATCCCGGCAAATATACGGATTTATGAGATTGGCAGCGCCAACTTCCACAGCGGTTGCTCCAGCTAACATCATTTCTATCACATCTTCCGCGCAGGAAACGCCACCCATACCGATTACCGGAATTTGGACTGCATTTGCAACCTGATAGACCATTCTTACGGCCACCGGAAAAATAGCACTGCCGGAAAATCCACCCATTTTATTGGCGATAACCGGTTGTCTTTTGCGCAGATCAATACGCATCCCCAGCATAGTATTAATTAGACTGATACCGTCTGCGCCTGCATCTTCGCAGGCTTTTGCAATAGAAACAATATCCGTAACATTAGGGGAAAGTTTAATAATCACCGGTTTTTTGGTGACTTTTTTCACAGCAGCAGTAACTTCTGCCGCCGCCTGCGGATTGGTTCCGAAACTCATACCGCCGCCATGGACATTCGGACAACTGATGTTCACTTCCAGCCATCCCACCTGCTCCTGGGCGTCCAGTTTTTCGCAGGTATATGCGTATTCCTCTACGCTAAAGCCGCTGACATTTGCCATAACCGGCTTATGAAAACAAGTCTTTAACTTGGGAAGTTCTTCCCGAATTACCTGCTCCACACCGGGATTTTGCAGTCCCACCGCATTTATCATACCGGCGGTACATTCTGCAATGCGCGGCGTCGGGTTACCAAAACGGGGTTCTTTGGTTGTTCCCTTGAAAGAGAATGTTCCCAAACAGTTAATGTCATAAAGATGTGCGAATTCATATCCGTAGCCAAAAGTGCCGGAAGCCGGAATTATCGGATTATCCAGAGGAATATTGCAAAGATTTACACTTAATCTTCCCATAAAATCTCCTCCTTCTCCATAACCGGGCCTTCTTTACAAATACGCTTGTAGCCGGTAATCGTCTTGCAGGAGCAACCCATACAAGCACCGAAGCCGCACCCCATTCGTTTTTCAAAACTGAGTTGGCCGGAGGTTCCTGAAACTTTATAAACGGCTTTAAGCATAGGTTCCGGGCCGCAAGTGTAGAAATAGGTATAATCTGCTTCTTTCATCACATCTGTCACAAAACCCTTAACTCCGTAAGTGCCGTCAACGGTTGTTACCGTCACATCTGCGCCCAAATTTTGAAATTGTTTTTCATAGAAACATTCTGATTTTGTGTTAAAACCCAAAACAACACGAACCTGTTTCCCCTGCTCTATTAGTTTCTTTGCCAAAAGGTACATAGGGGGCACACCCACGCCACCACCCAATAAAATAGGTTTATCACCGCTTTTATTCAGGTCATAACCGTTGCCCAAACCGGTAAGAATATCCAGCGATTCTCCCTGCTGCATCCGGGACATTTCTTCTGTGCCCTTTCCTACCACCTTATAGATGATGGTAACGGTATCCCCACTTAAATCGCAAACGGAAATGGGGCGGCGCAGATAAAGTCCCTGAATTTTTATGTTGATAAATTGTCCTGGCGCAGTAATGGCCGAAACATCCCCTTTTAGTACCATCTTGAAGACGGAATCTGTTAAGGGTGTATTCTCTTGAATTTCAAAGATTCCTTGCTTCATAATGGCTCCTTATGCATCAATGGTGGAAATTGTCAATGTTGTTTCTTCCAATACATCCAGCAGTACCCGCACCGTATCCAGCGCCGTAAAAATCGTTACGTTGTTTTCCGTTGCAATTTTCCGAATCTGATGTCCGTCGTTTGCAGAATCTGCTGTGCCCACATCCCGGGTATTAATCACATAGGCAATATGCCCTTGACGCAGTGCATCGGGAATTTCGTCGTAACCCTCACTAATTTTGTTCAAAACGTGGGTGCGAATACCGTTGCTCTTCAAGAACATTGCCGTACCGACTGTGGCCTGAATGTTAAAACCAAGATTATAGAATCTGCGAATAAGAGGCAGAGCCTCCTCCTTATCCTTATCCGCAATGGTTGCAAACACAGTGCCGTAATTTTGCAAGTGCATACCCGCCGCCTGCAACGCCTTATATAGCGCACGGTTAAGTTTGTCATCGTAGCCGATGGCTTCACCGGTGGACTTCATTTCCGGAGACAGATAAGCATCCAAACCACGCAGTTTGTTGAATGAGAACACCGGTGCTTTTACATACCAGCGTTTCTTCTCTTCCGGATAAATATCAAAAATCCCCAACTCTTTCAGGCTCTTACCCAAAATAACCTCTGTTGCAATATCGGCAAGGGAGTATCCGGTGGCTTTGCTTAAGAACGGAACGGTACGGGAAGACCGGGGGTTAACTTCAATGATAAACACATTGTCGTTATTGTCCACAATAAACTGAATGTTATATAGTCCGACAATGCCAATACCCAACCCCAACTTTTTCGCATACTGCAAAATGGTCCCTTTGACCTTATCGGAAATACTAAAGGTGGGATAGACACTGATGGAGTCACCGGAGTGAACGCCGGTGCGTTCTACCAATTCCATAATGCCGGGAACAAAGACGTTTCTGCCGTCGCAGATTGCATCTACTTCCACTTCCTTACCCTGGATATATTTATCCACAAGCACCGGCTTATCCTCATCGATCTCTACTGCAGTTTTCAGGTAATGTCTTAACTGCTTTTCATTGGCTACAATCTGCATGGCACGGCCGCCCAAAACGAAACTGGGACGCACCAAAACCGGGTAGCCAATTTCGGCAGCCGCGGCAATACCGTCTTCAATCTTTGTAACGGCTTTGCCTTTCGGCTGGGGAATTTGCAATTCGGAAAGAATTTTTTCAAAACTATCCCGGTTTTCTGCCCGTTCAATGGCGGCGCAGTCTGTACCGATAATTTTAACACCTCTGTCCATCAACGGCTGTGCCAAATTGATTGCGGTTTGGCCGCCCAAAGAGGCAATTACGCCTTCCGGCTTTTCGAACTCGATGATATTCATAACATCTTCCGGCGTTAGGGGTTCAAAATAAAGTTTATCCGCCGTTGTATAATCCGTGGAAACGGTCTCCGGGTTATTGTTGATAATAATCGCTTCATATCCGGAGTTTTTAATGGTCGTTACCGCATGAACTGTGGAATAGTCAAATTCCACGCCTTGTCCGATACGGATAGGGCCTGCACCAAGCACCACGATTTTCTTTTTCTTTGTCAGTACCGATGCATTTTCCCCGGTATAGGAAGAATAAAAATACGGAATGTATGCGCCGGTATGGCAGGTATCCACCATTCGATAAATGGGGAAAAGTTGCAATTTTTTACGCAGATTATAAATTTCAATTTCCTTTTTGCCCCAAAGTTTTGCAATCTGCGCATCACCAAAGCCAATCGCCTTTGCTTCTTTCAAAACCTCAGTATCCATTACATTTGCAGAGAGTTTTCTCTCCATAGTCACAATGTTTTGAAAAGCATTTAGGAAGTAAGGTGTGATCTGGGTAACCGCGTGCACCTCATCCACACTGACATCCCGGCGGAATAGTTCTGTAACGGCAAATACCGTATCGTCACGGAAACTCTTCAGATAATCCAAAATTTCTTCCGTGGACATCGTGTCAAATTTTGCTTTATAGAAGTGATTTGCGCCGCCTTCCAAAGAACGAATGGATTTGAGCAGACATTCTTCCAAATTGGAACCGATTCCCATAATTTCACCGGTTGCTTTCATCTGTGTGCCCAAGGTATTGGCAGCAGATGTGAACTTGTCAAAGGGGAATCTGGGGAGTTTTGCAATCACATAGTCTAAACTCGGTTCAAAGGCGGCATTTGTATTGGCAATTTTAATGTCTTCCAAAGACATACCAACGGCAATTTTTGCCGTTACTCTGGCAATGGGATAACCGGATGCTTTGGATGCCAGCGCAGAAGACCGGGAAACTCTGGGGTTAACCTCAATCAAATAGTATTCAGAAGTATGGGGATTTAAGGCAAACTGTACATTGCAGCCGCCCTCAATTTTCAGTTCCCGAATCAGTTTGATTGCGGAATCATTGAGCATTTTCTCGTCTTCTTTGGAAAGTGTCATAATCGGCGCCACAACCAAGGAGTCACCGGTATGTACACCTACGGGATCGATGTTTTCCATGCCGCAAATGGTAATTGCGTGGTCATAAGCATCCCGCATAACTTCAAATTCGATTTCCTTATAACCCTTTACACTCTTTTCAACCAACACCTGATGTACCGGGGAGAGTTTGAACGCGTTCAGGCCTACTTCAATCAGTTCTTTCTCATTATAAGCAAATCCGCCACCGGTGCCGCCCAATGTAAAGGCAGGTCGCAAAACAACCGGATATCCGATTTTTGCAGCGGCTTCCTTTGCCTGTTCAATGCTATAGGTGATTTCAGAGGGAATGGTGGGCTCACCGATAGACTGGCACAGTTCCTTAAACATCTCTCTGTCCTCTGCCCGCTCGATGGATTCGGAACTTGTACCCAAAAGTTTCACGCGGCACTCTTTCAGTACGCCCTTTTTCTCAAGTTGCATAGCAAGGTTCAAGCCAGTTTGTCCGCCGATACCGGGAACAATTGCATCGGGACGTTCATAACGAATGATTTTTGCAATGTACTCCAGTGTCAGCGGTTCCATATAAACCTTGTCCGCAATGGTTGTATCGGTCATAATGGTTGCAGGGTTAGAGTTGCACAGAACAACCTCGTACCCTTCTTCTTTTAATGCAAGGCAAGCCTGAGTGCCTGCATAGTCAAACTCCGCCGCTTGTCCGATAACAATCGGGCCGGAGCCAATAATCAATATTTTCTTAATGTCCGTTCTCTTCGCCATATTCGCATCCTCCAATTATCTCCGATATACAACTTCTCCGTCACAGACGGTCAACATACAAACGCCATTTAATTTCCACCCGGCAAAAGGCGTAGATTTACCCATAGAGAGAAATTCTTTTGGGTCTACGGTAAATGTCTCATCTAATTTCCAAACGCTATATCCGCACGCTGACGGAATTGCAAACCGTTTCCGGGGATTATAAGAAAGCAATTCCACCAATTTTTCAAGGGTGATTGTACCCGGCATTACCAAATGGGTGTACAGAACCGGGAACGCCGTTTCAATGCCCACGATACCAAAAGCACTGTTAGGAAGACCTTTTGATTTTTCCTTGTTGCTATGGGGTGCGTGGTCTGTGGCTATCATATCAATGGTTCCATCGATTATGCCGGCAATCAACGCCTGTCGGTCATCCCGACCGCGTAACGGCGGATTCATTTTGAATCGGCCGTCTTCCTGCAGGTCGTACTCATCCATCACAAGATAATGGGGTGCCGTTTCGCAGGTAACATCCAGTCCCTTTGCTTTTGCCTGGCGAATCAGTTCCACGCTTTCTTTTGTAGAAATGTGGCAAATGTGGTATGCGCAACCTATCTGCTCCACAAGACGTAAATCCCGCTCTATCTGCCGCCACTCGCTTTCACTGGAGATTCCTTTGTGTCCGTGCATCTTTGCATATGTACCATCATGGATGTAGCCGCCGTGTAACAGTGTATTATCCTCACAGTGGGCAACAATCATTTTCCCCAATGCTTTTGCCTTTTCCATGGCCTCTTTCATTTTATCCTCCGACTGCACACCTTTGCCGTCATCGGAAAAAGCAATTACGTCCGGAGCCATACCCTCCATGTCGGAAAGATTCTCTCCCTTTTCTTCCACTGTAATTGCGCCATAGGGGTACACCGGAATCACCGCATTGCGCTTTATGATATCCAGTTGCATCTGCAAATGTTCCCGACTGTCCGGCACCGGATTCAAATTCGGCATTGTGCACACCGCAGTATATCCGCCCCTGGCCGCCGCCCAACTTCCCGTTGAAACGGTTTCTTTATAAGAAAATCCCGGCTCTCTGAAATGCACATGCACATCACAAAAGCCGGGAAAAACAACATATTCAGGGGAATCAAAAGACAACAATTCCTGCGCAGCAGGAACATCGGGAGAAAAAATGTCACAAGCGGTACAGCCAACAGTCTTTATCTTTAATGTCTCGTACATCATCGCTTGTTCCTCCTTCTCATTTTATCTGTTAAAGTATAGCATAAGGAGGAATTTTTGTCAATTGATTTTTAGCCTTTGATTTCATCAAAATCTAAATCCACATAACCATATTTTCTTCCGTATTGATTGTCGGTTTTTACGATGGTACTTCTGTGGCAGGATAGAAGTCGCACAATGTTATAAACATCAATCCATATTTCCGAATTACATTCTTTCTGACTTTCATCAAAAACCAGTTCCATACCAAAATGCAGGTGCACGGTTTCAATGTTGTTTACATTCTCTTTATCAGAGTATCCGGATCTACCCATAAACCCAATTAAATCGCCGGCGTTTACAATATCCCCTTCTTTTAACCCCGGTGCAAAGGGCGTATCTTTTTTTAGATGGGCATAATAGTAATAACGTTTAGAATCAAAGGATCGGATGCCAATCCGCCAGCCACCATAGCGATTCCATCCTATCGCTTCTATTACTCCTCCTTCAACCGCCACGATGGGTGTTCCCAAACTGCCCATTAAATCGTTCCCCAAGTGTTTCCGGCGAAAACCGAAACTGCGGCTGTTGCCGAAATCGGAGCAATGGCTATAACCGTAACCGGATGCTATGGGCGAATACGCCTTAAGGCCGTAGGAAGGTTTCCACTCACCGTCTACTTCTATAGCATAACTCCCCACCAAACCTCCCAATGCGGCGGTAAACGCACTGTGATAATAATCATAATACTGATATAAATTCCCCAGCAATTCTTCCGGTGTTTTTTGATTTTTTAATTCCGCAACTGCCTTTTTGACAGATGTAAGACCGCATTTACCACCGGTGCGACACGCCGCAAGAGCAAGAGAATCGATCCAAGAAATGTGGATTTCATTCTCAAATGTAGCAATATCGGTATCCAATGCGTATTTCAGCGACTCATAAGGAACACCGAAGTCCACCCATTGTATCGGCTTTGCACTTGCCGGCAAAATCATAGTAACTACTGCTAAAACCACCAAAAAAATACGTCGTTTCACATTCTCACCTCAATTGTAGAATGTGAAACGACGCAGGAAATATCCTATGTAATTATTGGAGATCGTTTTGAATCCCATGAGCAATTTGATAAATATCTTCCATCGAAGAAATGGAAGATATTTGTTTTTTATAGTAATTACTATGGGGCACACCCCGTAGATACCATGCAAAATGTTTTCTCGCTTCCAGGCAGGCAATGTGCTCCCCTTTATCTTCAAAAGCAAGGGCAAATTGTGAAAGCGCCACTTCAATGCGTTCCCGCAAAAGCGGGCGGTTGTAGTCTTTTCCGTCTAAAGCATTTTTTACTTCACTGAAAATCCACGGATCTCCAAATGTGGCACGGCCAATCATAATACCGTCAGCACCGGTCCATTTCAGACATCGAATGGCAGATTCGCCGGACACTACATCACCGTTGGCAATAACCGGGATATTACACTGTTTTTTTACACCGGCAATCGCATCCCAGTCTGCTGTTCCGGAATAAAGCATACTTCTTGTGCGACCATGAACAGTTAACAGTGAAGCGCCGCAGTCTTCCATCCGTTTTGTAAAATCCAGCACATTGATACTGCCTTTATCCCAGCCGATGCGACATTTCACAGTAACCGGTACCGATACCGCTTTGCATACCGCCTTTACAATTTCGCCTGCCAACTCCGGCGTGCGCATAAGACCGCAACCATCACCGGAGTTTGCAATTTTCGGCATCGGGCAACCCATATTGATGTCAATAAAATCACAGCCGGATATATTAAGCGCCAGTTGCGCTGCTTCTGCCATAATCCGGGGGTCATTCCCGAAAATCTGTGCTCCGCAAATACTCCCCTCATTCTTACGCAACAGTGCCGCGCTTTTCTTATCCTGATAAACCAGCGCTCTTGATGAGACCATCTCCGTAACCGTAACGTTCGCCCCCAATTGGGCGCACACCGTACGGAATGCCCAGTCAGTAACACCGGCCATCGGGCCAAGAAACAAAGGGTTTTCAATTTTGAACTTCCCTAACTGCACAGCATAACCACCTTAAATCAAAAAAGTAATCAGCCAAATCACTCCGGTTACCAGCGCTCCTGCGAATGCCCACACCGGGCCGTAATAACGTAACTTTCGTTTTGCGTGTCCGGAGGACATCAGTCTTTTGGCTTCTTTTAATAAATCCGCATCGGATACAGATTTGTGACCGTCTTTTAATATGAATATTGCCTGCTCAAACATTTTTTCGTCAGGAGAATGCAGGACAATTACCTGCTTGGAAATACCTTTAACCAAAATTATCACCTCTTGGAAAAGTATCCCCATACAAATTGCGTTTCATACTGGATCAAAACTGACCAATATGGTACATCACCGCAGACAAAGCGCAAAGCGGCGCAGTTTCGCAGCGCAAAATCCGCTTACCCAATGTGCATATACGAAAACCGGAGGATTTCGCCTGCTGCACTTCTTTTTCATCCCATCCACCTTCCGGTCCGGACATAAGACAAACCGTATGAAAATCACCCTGTTCCAACGCCATATGCAGTGTGGTAGCGCTTTCATTTTCATAAAAAAGAATGGGTAAATCTGTCTGTGCGCCACGCTCTATCGCATCATGATACCGATTCAGTACCACAATTTCCGGAATCCGACCCCTGCCGGATTGCTCTGCCGCAGATGCGGCAATTTTTTGCCAGCGTTCCTGCTTTTTCTTAAGACTTTTTTCATCGGGTTTAGAAACGCAACGCCCGGAGGGGAACGCCACAATTTCATAAGCGCCTAATTCCGTGGCTTTTTGAATTACGTGCTCCAATTTATCCCCTTTAGGATAGGCCATATAAACACTGATTTTAACGTTTGCCTCCGATTGCGATTCCATCCGGTTTACAACCGCAAGATTATAGGTCTTATCTTCCGTTTCCGTTACCGTGCAAGTACACTCCGTCCCTTGACCGTCGCACACCGTCACTTCTTCGCCAACTTTTAGGCGCAGAACTTTTGCGTGTTGCGCATTCTCACCGGTTAAAACCAATGTGTCACCGGTCATCTCTTCAGGGCTCACAAAAAAACGTGCCATATCTACCTCTTAAACAGAAACATTTTCCGGCATTTTCAGTTGCCGGGATTTATAAAGTTTGTACATTTCCTCCGTGGCGATCCGGGTTTTTGCCACAACATCCCCACCCTTGGGGAAACAATAGTACATTACATCGTTATTGCCAACGCAAATCATATCCGCAATTTCATACCAATAGTAATCTGCGTACAAGCCGTAGCAACTCTGGGGTTTTTGTTTGTAATCCAATTTGCCGTCGCAACCGGTTAAATGGAAACCGTTGACATCGTGAACAAGGTGGCCCTTACCCACATTGTAGATTGCCGTATAGTCGACCATCATAGCAATATCTACATCAACATCCAGTTTGTAACTGCCGTCTAAAATATCCTGCCGCACTTTCGCACGTTGCCAATCGTTCCAAGCCGGCACAGTTGTAAATGCACTTTCTCCATCTAACGCCTGAAGTGTACCTAACGGGGTTAAAAGATACTTCTTACCGCAATGTCCACAGGAAAGATGTATCCCCTCTCCGGTCATCATCCCTTCCGTTCCGCAGTGAGGGCATTTATACAGAATCCGGCTCAAACCGTCTGCCCGGAAATTATCGTGAATTTCTACACCGTTTTCCCGTTGCCACTTCCAGTTATCAAAGGAAAACGCCGCATCTAAGCCGTCGGAAAGTTCCTGCACAGACATTGTGCGCACTTCATCCAGAGTGAAAAGTGTCCGTAAACTTGCGGAAACCTTAACACCTTTTCTCACCTGCAACTGGTTATAGAGAGGGTTGCGGTTAAACGCGCCCTTTGTTTCAATCATCAAAACCGGCACATCCAGTTTCTTTAACAAAACGCCCATTTTTCTGGGCAGTGGTGTTGCTCGACCGTCAAAGGAATAACTGGCTTCCGGGTACATCAGTACACTGCTTTTCCGCTTCAGACATTCCTTCATATCCTTAATAAGGGAAACGTCTGTAACAAACTTGTTTGTGGGAATACAGCCGATGGTATACATCAGCCATCCCATAAGACCACCAAATCCTACAAAGGCATCCGATGAACACACGATATTCAGCGGCTTCGGGTATAAAATTTGATATGCAATGGGCATATCTAAAAAACAAGAATGATTCATCAAAATCAGACAAGGTTCTTTCTTGCTTACACCACGCAGTTCTTCCGAAGTGTAGGTAAAGCCCGAGCCTGACAGTGAAAAGATAGACAGAATCCGGATTAGTGTCCGCCAAAAAATATTGGGTTTTACCGGATGTCTCCGCTTTGGCCGCTTCTTTGAAATTACCTGCTGGTAATCCAGCCGCATAAATGTGTTTTTCATAGGCAAACTACCTTTCTGTTTTATCCAACAACAGTATAAACGACAAGACGTTTCCCTGTCAACAAATGTTTTTATTCATATAAAATAACGAATTTTGT
>JAZOXE010000133.1:0-7404 GCA_045659525.1 Faecousia sp.
AGTTATGATATAGGTACTATGTTTCATATTTGTCTTCTTTTTCATTTTTCCTCTCCTCTTTTAGTCAAAAGCCGCAGGTAATCCTGCGGCTTTTGACTATTATGGGTAAAAAAACCTGATAACGCGACAGGAACGGATGTGGACATCCGTCCCTATTTTGCATTGTTTTTTCATTTTCACCATATATGGTGTCAATTCTACGAAAAATTATCCTACATCTTGTGTTTCGACAAACTTCGTGCCGAATTTGTGATATTATGTCCCCGGTGAGGCAGGAAGAAGACGGAGGGTGATTACGGTTGCATCGTCTTGTCCGCCATCCTGCCCACAACACAGAAGGCCGGTTGCCAATTTTTCCGGTGACCGCCCCAGATTTTCCAAGCAACAGCGTAGGGCCTCCTCTTCCCCTACGCCGTCGCTTACCAACACCAGCGTCTCTCCCCGACGCAGGGACAGCCGATAACTGCTTTCCTGGCATTCTGTTACAGAAAGTCCCGGAGGCGGCCCGGCTGTCCCAATTTTTTCTGCCCCCATATTGTTAACCAGATAGGAGGGCATTGCCCCCCATTTATAAATTTCTCCCTTGCCGGTTTCCAAATTGATTTCCACCAAATCCACTGTGACGATTCCCGCTCTGTCCCGAAGCGCGCACAAACTGTTTAGGCTCCGCAGCGCATACTCTGCGGGAAATCCAGCGCAAAGTAGTCGCCGCAAAATACCAATGGCGGTTTTTCCCTCCTGCACCGCCCCCGGACCGGTGCCCATTCCGTCGCACATTAGAATATAATACCGACAACCCACACCGGAAAAAGCGCACCACCGGTCACCGTTTTCCGCCTCCGGGCGGTTTCCGAAAACTTGCACATCCGGACTGTACCAAGCCGTCTGCCCGGAAATGCGTCGGGAGAGATGGTCGGACAAATCCTGCAGAAATTCTGATAAGAACCGGTATTGCTGTAAAACTGCCGCCCGATATTCTCCCTGCCGCTCCCGGTCAGCGTGAATAGAACGTAGTTGCTCTTGCGCCCGATGCAACTGAGCAAGAAACCGTCCGCTTTTTCGGCAGATTATGGGAAGTTCTTCCGTAGATAACAGCGGTTTATACAACAAAAGCCCCGGCAGTTTTCCCAACCGCTTGGCATCTTTGCATCCTTTTCGGCAACTGCAACCGGCGCAGGCGCGCTCCGCGCTTGCATGAACCAACGCATCTTCATCTATGGGGATGGGCGGTGTTTCCAAAAGCAGTTGTTCCGCCTGTGCCAGCACCCCTGCCGCCAACTCCAACCGCACTTGCGCGCCGCCGGTTTCTCCCCGCCGATGGGATACTTTCTTATCATTGGGAAGAAATCCGCCTAAAATCCCTCCAATCAAAAGCCCTGGCAAGGGGTAAAAATCCACTTCCCCCACCAATGCCATGACACAGCAACAAACCGCAAACGGCACAACCCGGGCAACCCACCTGGGAATCCGGGGCAGTAACCGTACCAAAAAACTGCAGGTAAGAACTGCTGTCATGGGAATGGGCGTAATCTGCGCCAAATCCAAAGCAAGGCCGCCAATAGCCGCTGCAGGAAATGCGCCCCATACCCCCAGCGCCCCGGCGGCAATATAGCCGAAGCCCAAATAGGGTATGGGCATTATTTGCGCCAACGCCAAAATTCCAATGCCCCCGGTCAGCCACTCCAGTACCGGGTTTCGCCCTTGCAGAACGCCGGCAAATGCCCACGCTCCGGCAAGACCGGTTGCCACCCGCAATATGTATATCGGCACAGAGGTGGTATCTGACATCATCAGTTGAAACGCCAGCCCGGATACCGCCACCAAAAGTCCTGCCGTTGCAGGCATTAGCAGGGGCGCATCCCGGCAAATCCGTCTGTCGGCAATCAGCAGCACCACCAAAAGTGCAGCCGCCACCCATAAAATGCCTTGCGCGCCACTATTTCCCCAAAACACCCAGTACCCCAATCCACCGCCGAATGCAGCAAAAACCGCCGGCAGGCCGTTGAGGGCAAACACAAGCCCCATCGCAAAGGGCATCGGACTGTTGCCTAAACTGGCGGCGCTGAGAAAAAAACCTGCGGCAAAATGCGCCACAGAACGAAAAACACCGTGGGCGCGAGGGTCCAAAAGCCATCGGCGCATCGTATGTCTTCCCCGACGCACATAGGTTTCAAGCGGAGCCATATATTCCACAACCTTTCCTTTTTTACTTATAGCCTATCACGGGAAATGTGATTTTTTTGTCGGAAACAGATGAGGAAGAAAAGTTTCTTGCATAAGGGAGAATCCCATTGTATAATGTGGAAAAAGGATGGTGGCTATGGGCGTTGAGTATGAACTGAAATTTTGCGCAACCGAAAGCGCTTGGGAGAAAATCCGCAAGGAAATTGTTGCCGAAGAGAAAAATCTCACAATGGAAAGTACCTATTATGATACCTGCGATGGCGCATTTTCCCGCAAACACTATACTTTGCGTATGCGCAAAGAAAACGGCCTGCCGGTGTATACTTTGAAAACCCCTATGCCCGACTTTTTCCGGGGAGAGTGGGAAACCACTGCAAGTTCCCTTTCGGAAGCGGTAAACATCCTTTGTGAAAAAGGCGCGCCGACAGAGGTAAAAGACATGTTTGCCCAAGGGGTTATCCCCATTTGCGGTGCCCAATTTACCCGGATTGCCAAAACCGTCACCACCCGGGATTGTACCGTGGAAATCGCCCTTGATAAAGGCGTTTTAACCGGCGGCGGAAAAAGCCTGGATTTATTGGAAGTAGAAGTGGAATTAAAAGCAGGTAGCCAGGCAGGGGCAAATGCCTATGCCGCCGCCCTGGAAAAAACATACGGTCTGCTGCCGGAAAAAAGAAGCAAATTTTCCAGAGCGTTGGCTCTGTACAGAGGTGAATAACCGTGTCAACTCTCCGCAAACTTTTTGAAAAATACGATAAATTGGTACTTTTCGATACGGAAACCACCGGTCTTTCCTTTTCCCGGGACGAAATCATCGAATTTGCCGCCGTTACGGTGGAATTAAAAGATGGAAAAGTTACCGTAACTGAAGAATATGACGAACTGGTTTGCCTGACACCGGGCAATTCCGTGCCGCCCCAGATTGTGGCGCTCACCGGAATTACCAACGAAGATATTCAAAATAAGGGTATTTCCAAAACCCGCCTTTGTTGCGATATTGCCCGGATGATTCAGGGCAACACTTTGCTTTTGGCCTATAACGCCCACTTTGACCTGTCTTTCCTTTATTACTTACTTTTGCGTTACGGCGATGTGGGAATTTTACGGGGAAAGGACAAACTGGACTTGTTGACGGTTTACCGGGACCGGCATGAATATCCCCACAAATTGTGTAACGCCATTGAAACCTACGGTCTTTCCGGAAAGGTGCAAAACTCCCACCGGGCGGTGGATGACGTAATTGCCACCGTTGCGGTTATGGAGGAAATGGAACGGGAAAAGGAGGATTTGGAGAATTATGTAAACCTATTTGGCTTTCTCTCCAAATACGGCATTGACGGAAAACCCATCTCCTCTGTCACCTATAAGCCCCAGGGTTTTCAACCGGGCAAAGCAATTTATTTAGATTAAGGATGTAACAGGATGTATAACGAAACTGCCTATTTATCCGGACAGAACCGCTCCGCTATCCGGGATTTGTTTGAATACGGTGTAAGGCGGGCGGCAGAGGTTGGAAGCGAAAATGTCTTTGATTACAGTTTGGGCAATCCCAGTCTTCCCGCCCCGCCGCAAGTACGGCAGGCTTTGGAGGCCGTTTTGGAAAACCCCGATAATTTAGCGGTTCACGGCTATACCTCTGCCGTTGGTGACTTGCAAACCCGGCAGGCTATCGCCCAGGACTTAACGTGCCGTTACGGCTGTGCCGTTTTGCCGGAAGAACTGTTTCTCACTTGCGGTGCCGCACCGGCGCTGACCGCCGTTTTAGGCGCGCTGTCCGTACCCGGCGGGGAAGTGGTGGCTATCGCTCCCTATTTCCCGGAATATCGGGTGTTTGTGGAACATGCCGGTCTGGGATTTCGCGTGACGGTGCCGGACATTCCAGATTTTCAGATTCCCTTTGACAGTCTGAAAGAAACCATTACCGAAAAAACCGTAGCGCTGATTATTAACTCCCCCAACAACCCCTCCGGCGCGGTGTATACGGAAAAAACCCTGAAAACACTGGCCGCCGTATTAAAAGAAAAGCAGACGGAGTTCGGTCACCCCATTTATATTATCAGCGATGAGCCTTACCGGGAACTTGTCTACGGCAATGCCGTTGTGCCGTTCCTGCCTGCCATTTATGAAAATACGGTTATTTGCTATTCCTATTCCAAATCCCTCTCCCTGCCGGGTGAGCGAATCGGCTATGTTTACGTTCCCAATTGTGCTTGGGACGGGGATAAACTATACGCCGCTGTTGCCGGCGCAGCCCGTCGTATGGGGCACGTTTGCGCACCCTCTATCTGGCAAAAGGTAATCGCCCGGTGCGCCCATCTGCGCCCGGATTTAGATGCCTATGACCGCAACCGAAGGGTTCTTTTAAGTGGCCTGCGGCAGGCCGGCTATGAAGTCGTAGCGCCCGACGGCGCGTTCTACCTCTTTGTAAAAGCCCCAACCGGCGATGCCAACATCTTTTCCGAAATGGCCAAGAAAAAGGATTTATTGGTGGTACCGGGAGATTCTTTCGGCTGTCCGGGGTATTTCCGCCTTTGTTACTGCGTCGATTTGGATAAAATCCAGCGCAGTTTGCCTCTGTTCAAAGCGCTGATAGATGCCATTTAATAAACAAAAACCCGAGCGGTATAACCGCTCGGGTTTCCTATTATGTTTCTTCGTATTTCGGAATCGAGGTGACAATGGGTGTGCCGTCACGGTTCAAAAGCGGCGTTAGGCCTCCGCTGTAACCGGTGCAGGCATAAAGGTAGTTTACCCCCGTTTGCTTATCCACCAAGACATAGGTGGCAGGGCCGGTAAAACCGCCGCCGTCACTGAGCACCTTTACGAATCGTTTCTCTTGTTTTGCCACGTCAATTCTCCTTGACGCTTTCTACCAAACCGCTGGCCAGGCCTACCATCCCTTGCATTTGGCTGGGGATAATAATTTTGGTAGCTTTTCCGTCAGCCACTTTTTCCATTGCCTGAATGGATTTGAGTTTAATGACCTGCTCATTAGGCGCTTGCTCATTGAGCATACCCATGGAGTCTGCCAACGCCTGCTGAACGGTACGAATTGCCTGGGCTTCACCGTCGGCTTTGAGAATTGCCGCCTCTTTTTCTGCTTCGGCCTTCAAAATCGCCGCCTGCTTTTCGGCATCTGCCCGCAAAATTGCAGACTCCCGCTCGCCTTCCGCAATGAGGATGGCAGATTTTTTCTGGTCTTCTGCCTGCAAGATTGCCTGCCGGCGGTCGCGTTCTGCTTTCATCTGCTTTTCCATGGAGGACTGGATGTCTTGGGGTGGCAGAATGTTCTTCAGTTCCACCCGGTTCACCTTAATGCCCCAAGGATCGGTGGCTTCGTCCAAAATGGCACGCATTTTGGTGTTAATTACGTCCCGGGAAGTCAGTGTCTGGTCCAGTTCCAAATCACCGATAATGTTGCGCAATGTGGTAGCCGTCAGATTTTCCATAGCCATCATCGGGGCTTCTACGCCGTAAGCATAGAGTTTCGGATCGGTAATCTGGAAATACACAACGGTATCGATTTGCATGGTAACATTATCTTTGGTAATAACCGGCTGAGGAGGGTAATCCAGCACCTGCTCCTTCAGGCTTACCCGGCGGGCGACTTTGTCAATGAAGGGTACTTTTAAGTGCAGGCCAACGCCCCACACTTCCTTAAATGCGCCCAGTCGCTCAATGACATATGCCCGGGACTGCTGAACAATAATGATATTGCTGACTATGATAATAAACAAAATTACAATCGCCGCTAAAATAATAACAAGTTCCATCGTTTACCTCCTAATTTAACTTTACGGTTTCTTTCACCGGGGAGACAAAAACCTTGACTCCCTCAATCCGGTCCACCCGGATTTGTGTGCCTGCGGAAATCATGCTGTCATCGGTGCTGCGGGCGGTCCAATCCATAGCGCCTACTTTGACTTTACCTTTACCTTGGATGTTGTCAATATCTTCCGTTACCAAACCCGATGCGCCAATGACGGCATCTATATTTGTCTTTTTCAGTTTGGGGACGAAGTACCGCTGCAAAACCGGACGCAACGATGCCAAAAGGATTCCGGATACGACAAAGAACAAAACCACCTGCACCGGCACGCTTACATGGAGCAAAGCCGCCACCATAGAAACCAAAGCGCCGCCGGCAAACCACAGAGATACTGTCGCTACAGTAGCCGCTTCCACAAAGATGAATACCACCATCAGTCCAAACCATATCCATGCTTCCATAAATCATCCTCCTTTCTGATTTTACTATACAATATTCCTTGTGAATTTTCAACCGAAAAAATGTGGGAAACACCACGCGCTCCCTCTTGATTCCGGTTTGGATTTGATGTATAATTGTATTGTTAAAAAATGGGCAATGCCCAACTAAACGGAGGATGTTACGCATGTTTAATAAAATGATTGAAACACTTCGGGCAAATCCCCGGAAAATCGTTTTCACCGAAGGTCACGATGCCAGAATCCTTGAAGCCGCTGCCCGGCTTAACGAAGGCAAATTCCTCACCCCTATTTTGGTGGGCAATGTGGAAGAAGTGAAAGCCAATGCCGCAAAGGGCAACTTTAACATCGATGGCGTAGAAATTCTGGACCCCGCCACCTATGAAGGTATGGACGCCATGGTGGAAAAAATGGTAGAACTGCGCAAAGGCAAAATGAGCGCAGAAGAATGCCGCGCCGCTTTGTCCAAAGGCAACTACTTCGGCACAATGCTGGTAAAAATGGGTTATGCTGACTCCCTTTTGGGCGGCGCAACCTACTCCACCGCAGACACCGTCCGCCCCGCTCTGCAACTGGTAAAAACCAAAAAGGGCGCCAACTTGGTCTCCTCTTGCTTTATTATGGTCCGCGGCGACGAAAAGATTGCCATGGGCGACTGCGCCATTAACTTAAGTTATGAAGACAGCGTAGACAAAGAGGGTAATGTCACCGTCACCGCCGCCCGGAAACTGGCAGAAGTGGCAGTGGAAACCGCCAAAACCGCAAAGGTATTCGGCATTGATCCCAAGGTCGCTATGCTTAGCTTCTCCACCAACGGCTCCGGCAAGGGCGGCACTGTCAAGCTCAGCCACGATGCCACCGCAATTGCTAAGGAAATGGCTCCCGAGTTCGACATTGACGGCGAAATGCAGTTTGACGCAGCGGTTGCTCCCGAAGTTGGTCAGCTGAAGTTCCCCGGCTCTCCTGTTGCAGGTTATGCCAACACCTTCATCT
>JAZOXE010000134.1:0-6822 GCA_045659525.1 Faecousia sp.
TCCCGTTTGGCGGTTGCTACCATTGACCAAATCGGCGCTGCTGCGCTTTACAGTGTGGATAAGGGATTTTATCAGCGCTCCAAAGAAGAATACCGCCGCAGAAGAGACACGGTCGTATCCGCTCTACGGAATATTCCCGGCGTTATGGTGGAAGAACCGATGGGCGCCTTTTACGTAATGGCCAGTCTGCCGGTTGATAATGCAGATAAATTCCAAAGATGGCTTTTGGAGAATTTTGATGACAACGGTGATACGGTTATGTTTGCTCCCGGCGCGCCGTTCTATGAAACTCCGGGTAAGGGAATCAACGAAGTGCGAATTGCTTATGTGCGCTGTGAAGAGGAATTGGTTCGTGCTATGGAACTTTTGGCAAAAGGCATTGCCACATACCGAAAAGAAGTAATGGGCGAATAAGAAAACTCCCGAAATGCAAATGCATTTCGGGAGTTATTTATGATTGAAAGAATGTTTATGGTTGAATAGACACGGTTTTTCCCATACTTTCGTATGTGATGGAAAGCGTCTTAAAAATGTCTTGCGATGCTTTAATCATTACACCGTCACCAGGGGTGAGATAGGGAGTGGCAAAAACCGGAACTGATTCTCCGGTTTCCGAATTGATGCAGGAAATGACAACATTGGAAACTCCCAGTTCGCTGTATAACAGTTTTTGTTCGCCCTCTCTGTCGATGATAACTTCGGCGATTTGATTGTATTTTGTCAATGCTTCTTCCGTCAACGCTTCCATTACAACAGAGCCGGAAACGGTCTCTTTTTCCGGCGGGAAGAATTCATCGGCAATAATTCCGGATAGTTTGCTGTAGGGAATTTCTGCGGTAATTACGCCGGCGGCGTAAGGGGCAATTTCATAGGGGGCAAAGTAGAAACACAAACCATTATCTGTAAAATACCAGTCTTCATCAAAACTGGGATCCTTTGTAAAACGCTGCTTTACAGTCTCATTGTAATCTTCATACAGGTACAGATCATCTATAACTTTTTCCAGTTCTGAGCAAACCAAATCTTTAAGAGATTCGTGGGAGTCTGCGTGGTGAAGAATACTGCCCAGTGTCAGCACATCACCGGTTACAAGATTGTAGTTTGCCGCCTGAACGTGATGGTTGGGGTGGGCTGCGCCAGTATAGTCAACACACAAGCCGGATAAACTTAAAATACCGGAATCCATTCGGGTAGGCGTATAGGTCAGATTGTGAAAATAAGGCACCCAGTTTCCATCAGGGGTGTACATATTTTTTGCCTGTTCCTTTGCAGAATCCGACGCAGTACGGGTTGCATTTACCCGTTCCAAATAATCAACAATTATTTTGTGAGCAACTTCAGCATCCGGGAGCCACAAAGCGATATTTTGGTAGGAAAAATGATACAGTTTATCACCAGTATCATTTTTCTCCGTTTCAACCGTGATAGGAAGGGAAACAGCAACCATAGGTTTTTGTGGGATTGCGGTAGGCACAAAGGCGGTTGTCGGCACTGTGGGTTCGGTGGTGGTGGCAGGTGTAGAATCGTTCTGCTTACAACCATACAAGGAAACAGTGAGACAAATCATTAAGAGAATCGCAGTAAATTTTTTCATATGATATCCTCCCATCCGTAGGTTTGCGACAAATTTCATGCTTTTATTTTATATTATCACATAGGAAGGTATATTACAAGCGGAAGGATATGGTTTTTAACCTATAAATTCTTGACAAAGCAGGTATAAGAATGGTAAAATATAATAAATAAATATCGCTGTGAACGGAAAGAGTAACGGACACTGAACCATCAGAGAGCGACGGCCTTGGGTGAAAGCCGGCGCGGTGCAGGTGCTGTGAAAGTGCGTCCGGGAGCGAATGTTTTTTAAGTGATAAATGAGAGTGGAACCGCGAGTTTAAAAACCCGCCTCTTGTGCCCGGCACAGGAGGCATTTAATTTTTTTGGAGGTTATGTTATGTATCTTTATAATTCCCTTTCCCATAAGAAAGAATTATTTCAGCCGAATTCCCCGGATGTAGTCAAAATGTACACCTGTGGCCCTACGGTTTACCATTTTGCCCATATCGGAAATTTGCGCACTTATATTATGGAAGGTGTGCTGGAAAAGGCGCTGGACTATTTGGGATATAATGTTCTGCGGGTTATGAATATAACGGATGTAGGGCATTTGGCGTCCGATGCGGATACCGGTGAAGACAAAATGCTCAAAGGCGCAAAGCGGGAAAATAAATCCGTAATGGAAATCGCAAAGTATTACACAGATGCATTTTTCGCCGACTGTGTAAAACTAAATATTAAAAAGCCGGAAATCATTCAGCCGGCAACAGGATGCATTGATGAATTTATTAAAATTGTTTCCGGATTGCTGGAAAAGGGCTATGCCTATATTGCCGGCGGGAACGTATATTTTGATACATCCAAGTTGGAAAAGTATTATGTCTTTAATGATCACGACGAAGAGGATTTGGCAATCGGTGTCCGAGAAGGTGTGGAAGAGGATACCAACAAAAAGAATAAAAATGACTTTGTCCTTTGGTTTACAAAGAGTAAATTTGAGGATCAGGCGTTGAAATGGGATTCTCCCTGGGGCGTCGGCTATCCTGGTTGGCATATCGAATGTTCTGGTATTTCTATGAAATACTTGGGTGAGGATTTGGATATTCATGCCGGCGGTATCGATAATGCATTCCCACATCACGCCGGTGAAATTGCCCAATCGGAAAGTTGTTTAGGTCACAAGTGGTGTAATTATTGGTTCCACGTTCATCACTTGAATACGGACACCGGAAAAATGAGTAAGTCTAAAGGTGAGTTCTTAACTGTAAGCCTTTTAGAAGAAAAAGGCTACAATCCTATGGCCTATCGGCTTTTCTGCCTACAAAGTCATTACCGGAGAAATTTGGTATTTAGTTGGGAAAACCTGGATAATGCAGCGGTTGCATACGATAAACTTATTGCAAAAATTGCTGCGCTTGTACCAAATGGTGATGTGGATGAGGGCGCATTGGCTACTCTGAAAGAACGGTTTGTCAATGCGTTGAACGGTGACCTTAATACATCCCTTGCTGTAACAGCGGTGTACGATGCATTAAAGGCAAAAACAACGGATGCGACAAAACTTGCCGCCATCGCGGATTTTGACAAAGTACTATCACTGAATTTGTTGGAAGCTGCAGAACTTCTGCATATGAAACAAATGCAAGAATCTGCCCAATCTGCAGATCCGGAAATTGATGCCCTTGTTAACGCAAGAACGGCTGCTAAAAAAGAGAAAAACTATCAGGAGGCAGACCGGATCCGTGACCAACTGAAACAGATGGGCATTGAAATTATTGATACACCGCAAGGTGCGAAATGGAGAAGAGTATGAAACTGCTGATTCTGGATGGAAACAGTGTTATTAACAGAGCATTTTACGGCGTAAAACCCCTTTCTACCAAAGATGGACTGAACACCAATGCAATTTTTGGTTTTCTTAATATTCTGGATAAATTGGAAAAAGAAGAACAGCCAGACGCAGTGTGCGTGGCTTTTGATTTGCATGGGCCTACATTCCGTCATAAGATGTTTGACGGATACAAGGCTACCCGGCATCCGATGCCAGAGGAACTTGCCCAGCAAATGCCGGTTATGAAAGAGATTTTACAGGCTATGAATATCCCCATTTATCAGTGTCAGGGATGGGAAGCCGATGACGTTATCGGTACTGTAGGTAAAATCTGCAGTAACAATGATTGGGAATGTGTGATAGCCACTGGTGACCGGGACAGTTTGCAACTAATTGATGAAAATGTGCATGTAAAACTGGTTATCTCCAAAATGGGACAGACAAATGCAACCCTTTATACCCGGGAACGTTTTGAAGAGGAATACGGCTTTGAACCGAAAAAACTCATTGATCTGAAATCACTGATGGGTGATTCATCAGACAATATTCCTGGTGTTACCGGCGTTGGACAAAAAACGGCAATAGATTTGCTGCAAAAGTTTGGAAGCCTTGATGGTGTATATGAGAATTTGCAGGATGATACTATTCGCCCCAAATTGCGGGAAAAACTGGAACGGGATAAAGAGCAGGCGTATCTTTCTTATGATTTGGCTACAATTCGCTGTACTGCGCCTATTGATTTTGAGCCAAAAGACGCTGTTATTATGCCGTATAACCGGTCTGCGCTTTACGAACTATTTTTGCGGTTAGAGTTTATTAAACTGATTGATAAATACGGGCTTCGGGGTACACAGACGGTTCAGGAAAAAAGTCAGTGCGCATTTAAAGCGCTTCCGAAGAACGCGCTGCTTCCTCAGGTGTGCAACGGATACGCGCTTTATATTTGCCAGGACAGTTCTATCGGAATTGCATGGGAAGATGGTGTGTGCTCAGTGACGCCCTTGGAATCAATGAGCCTGATCCCGTTCCTCACAAACAGTAAAAACGGTATTTGCCATGACCTTAAAACCACTATGCACAGGTTGGATGAATTGGGATTGCCACACGGCGATTTTGCATTTGATACGGCACTGGCCGCATATAACCTGAATCCGTCCCAATCTGATTATGGGGTTGAAAAACTGGCAGTAAACTATCTTTCTATGACCTGCGATGAGGATGCCTGCACGGCTGCAGAGATTTTGTGGAATCTTAAACCGGTGCTGGAAGATTCCCTGAAGAAAGAGGGAATGGAGGAACTTTATCGCAATATTGATTTTCCACTGTGCACTGTATTGTACGAAATGGAAGTTTCCGGTGTCGCCATCGACAAAGAGCAACTGACACGTTTCGGTCAAATGCTCACAACCCGGATTTCAGATTGTGAAACCTTGATTTACGCCTATTCCGGCGAGCCATTTAACATAAATTCCACTCGCCAGTTGGGAGAATTGCTTTTCGAAAAATTGGGTTTGCCCCCGGTTAAGAAAACAAAAACCGGATATTCAACCAATGCAGATGTGTTGGAGAAATTAAAGAATAAGCATCCCATAATTCCTGGGATTATGGATTATCGGATGCTAACGAAGTTAAATTCCACCTATGCAGACGGTTTGCTGAAAGTAATCGCGCAAGACGGCAGAATTCATACGACCTTTCAGAATATGGTGACGGCCACCGGTCGGCTTTCTTCCGCCGAGCCAAACCTGCAAAATATTCCTGTCCGCACTGATTTAGGGGCGGAAATCCGGAAGATGTTCATTCCCCGAGAGGGTTGTGTGCTGGTAGATGCAGACTACAGTCAAATTGAACTGCGCGTGCTTGCCCACATCGCGGATGATGAAGTAATGCGCAAAGCATTTAGGGAAAATATGGATGTGCATACTGTTACGGCCTCTCAAGTGTTTGGCGTATCTGCTCAGGAGGTTACGCCATTACAAAGGCGACACGCAAAAGCAGTCAATTTTGGGATTGTTTACGGAATTTCTGAATTTTCCTTGGCAGAGGATATCGGTGTCAGCCGTTATGAAGCCAGAGCCTATATTGACAACTACCTAAACCATTATAGCGGAGTAAGACGTTATATGAAACATGTGGTAGAAGAGGCAAAGGCAAGAGGTTTTACCCAGACTGCATACGGAAGAAAACGCTGGATTCCGGAATTAAACAGTACCAACTTTAATATCCGTCAAAGCGCGGAACGAATCACACTGAACACGCCCATTCAAGGAACTGCCGCAGATATTATGAAACTTGCAATGTTGCGAGTTTCAAAGGTATTAAAGGAAGAATACCCGGAAGCAAAATTGCTTTTGCAGGTGCACGATGAATTGATAGTGGAATGCCCGGCAGAAATTGCAGACAGTGTTGCATCTTGCGTTAGCGCAGAGATGGAGCAGGTTGCCATTTTGTCTGTTCCTTTAATTGCAGAGGCAAAATGGGGGAAGAGTTGGTTTGAGGCTAAATGATTGAATATAAATTAATGACGCAAGAGCATGTTGTTCCGGTTGCTGAAATTGAAAAAATTTGCTTTAGTGACCCCTGGAGCGAGGCTTCCGTTACATCAGAACTTTCAAATCCTTTGTCTTTGTGGCTGGTTGCGGAAGATAACGGTGTTGTGGCTGGTTATATCGGCTCACAGACGGTGTTGGGGGAGTCGGATATGTTAAACCTTGCCGTGTTACCTCGATACCGCAGGCAGGGCGTTGGGAAGCGTCTTGTCACAGAATTGATAAATAGACTTTCAAAAAAAGATGTCTACCGTTTGACACTGGAAGTGCGTGTGTCTAACGAGGCGGCAATTTCTCTTTATAATTCAATGGGTTTTCAGCCTGTGGGAATTCGCCCGAATTATTACCGAAATCCCCGAGAGGATGCTTATCTTATGAGAAAGGAGTGGTGAACGTGAATATATTGGCTGTGGAATCCTCTTGCGATGAAACTGCGGTTTCGATTGTGAAAGATGGCAGAATCGTGCTGGCGGACTGTATTGCATCTCAAGTAGATTTGCACCGCATTTACGGTGGCGTTGTACCGGAGATAGCATCCCGTATGCACATTGAAGCGATTTATGCATTAGCGGACAGCGCCCTGGAAAGGGCAAATCTTACCCGCAAAGACTTGGACGCGGTAGCGGTCACCTATGCGCCTGGACTGATTGGCGCGGTGTTGGTAGGTGTTAATTTTGCAAAAGCAATATCTCTTTCCCTTGGAATTCCACTGATTCCGGTTCACCACATTCGAGGTCATATTGCGGCAAATTATATTGCCGATCTGGATTTGAAACCGCCGTTTTTGTGTTTAATCGTATCCGGCGGCCACACTATGATAGTCGACGTGAAAGACTATACCGACATGGAGATTTTGGGTACCACATTAGATGATGCGGCAGGGGAGTG
>JAZOXE010000135.1:0-7317 GCA_045659525.1 Faecousia sp.
AAGAAGTAACCGCCCATCTTCCAAACATGCGGTTACTTCTTTGTAGCTAAATTGTTTCGGGGGTTCTAACCGTCTATCGGTAGCACCCTTTTCTATCTTTATTATAATCAATATTTTAAGAATGTCAACATATTTACAAACAAACATGGTGATTTGTTTGCTTGACTACATTTCTATAAAAGACAAGTAGTACATTTGATAAATTATAGGGTTTTACTACCAGTTATACTACTTTTGACGGCAATGATATGCCAAATTATGCCAAGATATGCTACAAAGCAGGAAAAGCATACTGCTTGAAAAGTTTGAAGTTTTATAGTAAACTCGGCATAAGTTGGTATAAATTTGTATAGTTTGGAGTTTTGAACGATGATAAAAATACTATTCGTATGCCACGGAAATATCTGTCGCAGTCCGTTGGCGGAATTTGTGCTTCGGGATATGGCGAGTAAAGCCGGGAAAGAGCATCTTTTGGAGATTGCCTCCGGGGCAGTTTCCCGGGAAGAAGAAGGAAACCCCATATATCCCCCCGCCCGACGTTTGTTGGAAGCCCAAGGCATTCACTGCAGCGCAAAACGCGCCCGGGTGATTACCCGGCAGGACTGCGCCTATTATGACCGGATATACTATATGGACAGCGCGAATCTTCGCAGACTGAAAATGATGTTTCCCGACTACGACGGATTTTTGCCTTTCCTTGACCGGGATGTGGCAGACCCCTATTACTACGGCAATTTTGAAAAGACCTGGGAAGATATCCAGGAAGGCTGCAGTCGGATATTAAAGGAGTGTACCCAATGAACAACACGGCATTAGAGGAAAAACTATCCCAACTGCCCCTGTATTTTTATACGTTTTTCTCTCCGGAGGAACTGGAGTTTTCCCAGCGGATTCGGTATATTTGCAGAACCGAGTGCCCGATGTACGGAAAAACATGGGCCTGCCCGCCGGGGGTGGGAGAAGTGGAAGAATGTGAAAAACGGTGCAGGACCTATCAGAACTGCCTACTGATTGGCACGGTGTCGGAGACCGATGACATCTCCGACATTGAGAAAACCCTCGCCACCCGGCCCCCTCACGAAGAAATCACCGACACTGTGGCGGATTTGCTCCGGGAGCAGGGGGCAGAGCCTTATATTTTATCCACCGAGGCCTGCGCCTTATGCGAAACCTGCGCTTATTTAGAAGGAAAACCCTGCCGCCACCCGGAAAAGATGCACCCTTGCGTGGAAAGCCACGGCATTAACATCATACCCACCTTGGAGAAAAACGGTCTGCCTTTCCAATACGGAGAGAACGTCGTTACCTGGTATTCCCTGCTGTTTTATTGAAGGAGAAGTTTATGGTTGCGGAAATGAAACAGTATATTCAGGACAGCCAGGAAGACTTGCTACAGTTGGTGCGAGATTTGTGCGCCATTCCGGCACCCTCTCACAGTGAGCGAGCCCGGGCAGAATTTTGCAAAGACTGGCTTATAAAAGCCGGGGGCGAAGGCGTTTATATTGACGAAGCGCTGAATGTTGTTTGCCCGGTGGGAGTGACGGAAAGTAACCCGGTGGTGGCTTTTTTGGCGCATACCGACACGGTGTTTCCGGACACCACGCCCTTGCCGTTTAGGGAAGATAATGAAAAAATCTACTGCCCCGGCGTCTGCGATGACACGGCCAATTTGGCGGTACTTATGATTTGTGCCCGGTATTTTTTGGAAAAGGAGATCACACCAAAACAAGGGGTTTTGTTCGTGGCCAATTCCTGCGAAGAGGGGTTGGGCAACCTGAAAGGCACCCGGCAAATCGTAAAAGACTACGGGCATCGGATGGAGGAACTGATTTCTTTTGACGGCTGGTCCTTTGAGGAAATTGTAATGGATGCGGTGGGTTCCCATCGCTATGAAGTTGCGGTGAAGACACAAGGCGGGCACTCTTTTGAAGATTTTGGAAACCCCAATGCCATTGCGGTTCTTGCCGGGATCGTTTCCGACTTGTACGCCGTGGAAGTCCCCAAAGAGGGAGAGAGTAAGACGACCTATAATGTGGGAATTGTTTCCGGCGGAACATCGGTAAACACCATCGCCCAGGAAGCGAAGATGCTTTATGAATACCGCTCGGACAATCTTGTGTGTCTGGAAAAGATGGAGAAGACCTTTTTGGAGATTATCCAAAATTACCGGGACAAAGGGTTTGAAGTGGAAACCCGGATAATCGGTCAGCGCCCCTGCAGCGCCAATGTGGACAAGGCGCATCAGCAAAAAATGCTAAACAGAGCCGTCACGGCGTTGCGGGAAACAACCGGTGTCGAGCCGATTTTCGTTAGCGGCTCTACGGACTGCAACATCCCGCTGTCTATGGGGATTCCCGCAATTTGCGTTGGCGTTTGTTGTGGCGCCGGGATTCACACCCGGGAAGAGTATTTGGATAAGCGCAGTCTGCTTCCCGGCAGTTGCTTTGCTATGGAATACATAAGCCGCTATTTTTAACGGGCAGGGATTTTGTCCTTGCAATATTATGTAACCTTTGGTACAATAGATTTATCAAAAAATTGAAAGGATGAATGTCATGAAACGAATCGTTCCCATTCTTCTGATTCTCTGTCTGTTGCTGGCGGCCTGCGGCAAAACCCCGGAGCCTACCGCAGAAGCCACCACGGAAACAACCCAGGAAACGACAGAACCCATTGTGACGGAACCGGTGGTAAAATACCGAAATCCCTTAAACGGCACACCGTTGGAAGAGCCTTGGACATCCCGGGCGATTGCAATCGTTATGCCCAATGACCCCAACGCACTGCCCCACCACGGCAACTCCCAGGCGGATTTCATTTATGAACTGGAAGTTGAGGGTGGTATTACCCGGTGCATGGCGGTGTTCAGCGACTATCAGGAGATTGAGAAAATCGGACCGGTTCGTTCTGCCCGGACATTCTTCTCCAACATTTCCGTTGCTTATGATGCGCCTATGGCCCACTGCGGTGGCAGTTCTTACGCCTTAAACGGCCAGTACGATTCCAGCGGCGACACCATTGCCAACTGGGAACATATTAACGAATTCCACAATGGCAGTTACTTCTTCCGGGACAAAGACCGCTATAATTATCAGGGCTATCTGTGGGAACACTGTCTGTTTACCACCGGCGAGCAAATGAAAGCCTGCATGATTAAGCGGGAGTACGATAAAGTTTATGAAGGCGGCGCGGACTACGGCCTTACCTTTGATGAAGAAGTGAATATGACCGCAGGCGAAACCGCCAACACGGTCTATGTCACCTTCCGGGGCGACAAAAAGACCACAATGACCTACAATGCCCAGCGGGGACTTTACGAAGCCACCCAGTACGGCAAAGAGTATATCGACGGCAACGACAATAGCCGGGTGGGATACCGCAACGTGCTGATTCTGCAGGCGGAACAGTGGAAAGATTCCAGCGGTTACCGTACCTTCTATGATTTAATCGGCAGTGGCACCGGCCTCTTTGCCTGCGACGGCAAAATTGTGGCCATCAACTGGAACCGCCCCCATCTGCGGGAGCCCTTCACTTACACGTTGGAAGATGGCACGCCCCTTACTTTGGGTGTGGGCCACACCTATGTGGGCATCACTTCAACCAAAGCCGTATCTACTTATGAATAAGGAATTTTCCGGTGGGTTTTTACCCACCGGAAAAATTTTTCTCGAAACGGGAAACTTTTTTACAAAAAAGGCTTTTCTATAGGGTAAAAATGGTGTAAAATATACTCATTATAACGGATTGGAGAAAATTATGCCCGCAAATTACGCGCATTACCGCTTTGGAGCGGCTATGATGGATAAAATGCCCGGTGACATACGGCGGACAGTCAAGCGCTACCGCCGTCTTTACGACGTGGGACTCCACGGGCCGGATATATTCTATTATTTTGCCCCCGGCGTTCCTACAAAAGTGGGGAAATTAGGGGATAAGTTCCACGAGCAAACCGGCAGGGAATTTTTTGCCCGGGTATGTCGGGGATTGCGACTGAAACCGTCAGAAGCGGGCTTTTCTTATTTGTATGGCGTTCTGTCTCATTATTGCCTGGACAGTGTTTGCCATAAGTGGGTACAGGAAAAAGAAGAGGAGAAAAATATTCCCCATTTGGTAATGGAGGGGGAGTTTGACCGCTATCTTTTAGAACTGGACGGAAAGACGCCGGCATACTGCCAGGATTTAAGTCCCCACATTCGGCTCATTGCCCAGGAACACGCCGTGGTTGCGTCTTTTTATCCCGGGGCAGATGAAAAGCGGACTGCCTTTGCGGTTAAGAATATGGCGCGGTTGACAAAATTGGTTGCTACGCCGGAGGGGTTACGCAGAACGGCGATGAAAAAGACCGTGTCTACTGTGGCGCAATCCTATTTAAACATCTTTATTCCGGAACAACCGGTACCCGGCTGTGATAAAATCAACGTAGAACTGATGGAAAAGTACCGGCAGGCACTGGAACTTGCTCCGGAACTTTTGGAACAAATCGGTGCGCACCTGACTTATAACGCACCTTTGGGAGAGGCGTTTTCCGCAACTTTTAACGGTTAAATATAGAGAAAAAGAGAGGTAAACCTATGAAGAAACTGCGATTGACTTCCCTGGAAAAACACTGGATTTTATATGATGTGGGTAACTCCGCATTTATTTTGCTGGTGTCTACTCTTTTGCCCATTTACTTTAACGAACTGGCAAAAGGCGCAGGAATCAACGAGTCTGACTATTTGGCCTACTGGGGTTACGCCGGCTCGGTGGCGACGTTATTGGTAGCGCTGATTGCGCCGATTTGCGGCACACTGGCAGACCAAAGCGGATTCAGAAAACCGTTGTTTATGGTCTTTTTAGGGTTGGGAGCGTTGGGTTGCGCTGCATTGGGCGGTGCTTGGAGTTGGCTTTCTTTCCTGGTAATCTTTGTCATAGCCAAAGTGGGATACTCCTCCAGCAACGTGTTCTACGATTCTATGCTTCCGGAAGTAACTACGGAAGAAAAAATGGACAAAGTTTCTTCTATGGGTTATGCCTACGGATACATCGGTTCTGTTATCCCCTTTATCCTTTGCCTTGCGCTGGTTTTGGGCGGCGGAATGATTGGCCTCAATCAAGTGACGGCGCTGATTATCTCCTTCTTTATTACGGCGACATGGTGGATTTTGTGCAGTGTTCCCCTTCTGAAAAACTATCGGCAGAAACAGTACAGCCCCGCAACCCAAAATCCCATTGGCGCTACCTTTAAGCAGTTGGCGGCAACCTTCCGGGAAGCCAAACGTCATAAGCACATTTTCCTCTATCTGCTGGCCTTTTTCTTCTTCATTGACGGTGTTTATACCATCATTGATATGGCAACCGCCTACGGAAAGGCGTTGGGACTGGAAACCACCGGTTTGTTGCTGGCACTGTTGCTTACCCAGTTTGTGGCGTTCCCCTGCTCGATTATTTTTGGAAGACTTTCCGCAAAATACGATACCGGCAAGTTAATCAAAGTCTGTATTGCCTGCTATACCGGCATTACTCTGTTTGCGGTATTTCTGGTATCCCAGTGGCAATTCTGGATGCTGGCGGTGATGGTGGGTATGTTCCAAGGCGGTATTCAGGCGTTGAGCCGTTCCTATTTGGGCAAAATCATTCCCCCGGAACAAAGCGGAGAGTACTACGGACTGATGGACATCTGCGGCAAGGGCGCATCTTTTGTGGGCACCACCATGGTCGCAGTTGTCAGTCAGGCAACCGACGGTTTGTCCTTTAACATCTTCGGACTTGCGGTACATAACACCGGTATTGCGGTAGGCACGCTGGTGATCCTGTTTGCCATGGGCTTTGTGCTGTTCTGTAAAGCCGATTCTCTTTCCAAAGCTGTGACAAAAACAAAAAAAGGAGTCTAACAATGAAACGGAAAGACTACATAACTTGGGACGAATATTTTATGGGAATTGCCATGCTGGCAGCGCGCCGCAGTAAAGACCCCAGCACTCAGGTGGGCGCTTGCATTGTTTCCCAAGACAATATTATTATTTCTACCGGCTATAACGGTATGCCGAAAGGCTGCAGCGATGATGAATTCCCATGGGACCGCACCGGCGAAGAGACAAAGTATCCCTATGTGGTCCACGCAGAACTCAACGCCATTTTAAATGCCAGTGGCCGGGATTTGCGGGGCAGCCGAATTTATGTGGCGCTGTTCCCCTGCAACGAGTGTGCAAAGGCCATTATCCAAAGCGGTATCCGGGAGATTTTCTATCTGTCCGATAAGTATGCCACTTCCCCTCAGACCTTGGCTTCCAAGCGAATGTTGGATGCTGCCGGCGTAACCTATACCCAACTACGGCCGGAGATCAAAAGCATTACTCTGGATTTCGTTCCGGAAGAAGAGAAATAAAGGAGTGTTACTATGTACTACCGTATGAATGTGGCGGGGGTTACCCGGGATTTGCCGATTTGCAAAGTAACCGATGATTTGTATATTGCCGGTTTCGTGGTGTTTGGCGACCAGGAATTGACGGTTGCCTGCGCCCGGGAACTGTTAAAGCGCGTACCGGCGCACTATGATTACATCATTACCGCAGAGGCAAAGGGGATTCCTCTGGCCCACGAAATGGCCCGGCAGACCGGCGCGGAAAAATATTTCCTGGCGCGCAAAGTGCCGAAACTGTATATGCAGGGTGTGTTTGCCTCCACGGTAAAATCCATTACCACGGAAAAAGAACAGACACTTTACTTAGACGTCACCGATGCTGAGATGATGAAAGGCAAGCGGATTCTCATTGTTGATGACGTGATTTCCACCGGTGAGAGCCTGCGGGCGCTGGAAGTTTTGGTAGAAAAAGCCGGCGGCATCATCGTAGGCAAAATGGCAGTTTTGGCCGAGGGCGATGCCCAAGACCGGGAGGACCTGGTTTATCTGGAAAAACTGCCGGTATTTAACCCCGACGGTACTGTGAAAGAATAAGAAAGGGGGAGGCAAAGCCTCCCCTTTTTGGTGTGTTATATGAAAAATAATTATTTGCAGCAGGCCCACAACGCCCAGGCCCATTTTCTCACCTATGACCAGGAGGAAATCCTTGCCCGGACAAAGGTTAAATGGGATGAAACCTATTTTTATCCCACAATGCTGGGTGTTACTTACCGCCTGCACCGGAAAACCGGAAATTTGGAAAAACGGCAGGATGAAAAATGGGTAGATGGTAACACCCACGGGGAAGTGATGACGCTTTTAGACTGGCTTTGTGACAGCAAACCCATCCGCCATCTGTCCGGACAGTGGGCGCCTATGCAGTCTTTTGGGCAGATGTTTCATCAAAACCTGCTGGAAGAACCGAAAAACCCCTT
>JAZOXE010000136.1:0-3910 GCA_045659525.1 Faecousia sp.
TCCCCACATCGGGGCCGGGGCTTTCCGCCCGAAGCAGGTGCATCGTATAACCGGTACCCTTCCCCTCTCCTGGCGCAACTGCCAACAAAAATACCAGCACGCCCATACCGCCTAACCAATGGCTGAAACTACGCCAATATAAAAGCCCCTTGGACATACTTTCCACATCCTGCACCACAGATGCGCCGGTAGTCGTAAATCCGGAAACCGTTTCGAAAAAGGCATCCACAAATTTGGGAATTTCCCCGGACAGTACAAAGGGCAAGCATCCCAAAAGGCTTAAAACCAGCCAACTGATGCCCACGCAGACCATACCTTCTCTTGCACCGAAGAGTTTTCCCGCTTTTCGGCAAATGAGCATCAGAAAGCCGCCCAGCACAAGCATAATTGCCAAAGTCAACAGAAAGCTTTTTCCTGTCTCCCATTCTCCCCGGCCAAAACTGATTGCCAGAGCGGGAAGCATGAAAAGTCCCTCTATGAATATAATTTGGGCAATAAAACGCCCGATCATTTTTTTATTCATAGTCCGCGCCTCAATCAAAAATGTCGTTCAACTGATAAAGCGCGCCCCGGCCACTGGTAACAACCACTGTATCCCCCTGTTCAAAAACGGCATCGCCGTCTGGAATCCGGGTGTTTGCACCGTGGGTAATGCTGGCAATCAAGATGTTGCTTTTCAGTTTCATTTGTTTCAGCGGCACGCCACAGTATTTGGTGTTACTATCCACCAAAAACTCCACCGCTTCCACCTGACCGTCTGCGATTGTATGAACGGACAATGCCGCGCCGGTTTGATTCTGCATAGCGCGAACATACCGGACAATGGTGTTGCTGCACAGTTCTTTCGGACTGATAACACTGCCTAATGCAATGGAATCCGTGATGGCAATGTTTTCATCCCGGCTGATTTTGGAAATAACTTGGGGTACGCCGCAATTACTGCCGTAAAGGGAAATGACCATATTGGACTCATCCAATCCGGTAAGCGCCACCAACGCATCGCAGTTTCCAATGCCCTGATTTTCCAAAATCGTCTGGTTAGAACAGTCGCCGCAAATCACTTCCGCCTCCGGAAGCAATTCTGCCAGTTCCACGCAACGGTCATAATTGCGCTCTAAAATCTTAACAGAGATCTTATCTTTTTCCAAAAGTTTCGCCAAATAATAACTGATCCGGCCGCCACCGCACAAAAGCACTTGGCGCGCCTTGCGGGTAATGATTCCCAAGTTCTTTAACATGATCGCCAAATCTTTTGTAGGCGCGGTGACAAATATCCGGTCAGACTCCCGCAACACAAAACTACCACTGGGGGCGATGGCCGCGCCATCGCGCAACACCGCGCACACCAGTACCTTGCATTTTACGATGTTTGTCATATTGCTAAGGGGAACGTCCCGGAGTTTGCTTTTACTGTCAATTCGCAGTTCCACAATTTCTGCCCGACCTTTGGCAAAAGTATCCCGGCGCAAAAATCCCGGGTACCGCAAAAGCCGTTCAATTTCTTTTGCCGCATTGCGCTCCGGGTTAATGATCAAAGACAATGGGAACACTTCCCGCATTGTCATAATCTGTTGGGTATATTGGGGATTTCGGATTCTGGCAATGGTATGCAATTTTCCATTGATGCCGTGGGCCGTCATACAGCACAGTAGATTGATTTCATCTTCCCCTGCAGTAGCAATCAAGAGATCCGCCGTCTTTACGCCTGCCTGCAACAACACTTCCCGGGAAGCGCAGTTACCGAAAACGCCCATGGCATCATAGCGTTCCATGGCTGTATTGAGCACGTCCCGGTCTTGATCGATTAAGGTTAAGTTGTGACCTTCCGTTGCCAGTTTCCCCGCCAGGGAAAGACCTACTTTACCACTACCTGCTATGATAATGTTCATTGCGTCACCTCAACAAGGTTTTTTGGATATTATATCACGTTCTACTAATTTATCAAGTATCATAAAACACCCCCGGTTTTTGCTTGACAACCTAAAATCAAAGGAGTAAAATAATGATATCTGTGCAAAAAAGGAGGGAAATCCATGGACGCTGGAAATAGTGGCAATATACCGGACCGAAGTAGACCGTCGCGTCTGTGGAGACGCTGACCTTTTACACCGGTGTGTTTGCCTCATTCTACTATAAAAGAAGGAGGAACACCCATGGCTGAACGCTTTGAAATTGTAGAAAAAACAATTTCTAAAATGCTGGACGAAAAGAAATATACAACGCTGCGGGATGTTTTGTCCAGTATGATCCCCGCAGATATCGCCGCTTTGTTTTCCGATTTAGAATCCCAGCGGCTCCCCCTCTTATTCCGCTTGCTTCCCAAAGAACTGGCGGCAGAGGTTTTTGTGGAAATGGAACCGGATGAACAGGAATTGCTTATCCGTGGCTTTTCCGACAGTGAATTGAAAGAAATTGTGGATGAATTGTATGTGGATGACGCCGCTGACTTGGTGGAAGAAATGCCCGCCAACGTAGTGCGCAGAATCCTGCGGCAGGTAGACCCGGAAATGCGCAAGTCCATTAACCAGATTCTCCGCTATCCAGAAAACTCCGCCGGCTCGATTATGACAATGGAATACGTCTCCCTCCGCCCGGAAATGACGGTGGAAGAAAGTATTTTGCGTATCCGCCGGCAGGGCGTGGATAAAGAGACCATTTATACCTGCTATGTTACCAAAGGCCGGGAACTTTATGGCTTGGTAACCGTTAAAGACTTACTGCTGGCGGCAGATGACGAAACGCCGGTTAGTGAAATTATGTCAACCAATATCGTCAGCGTCACTACCCATACGGACCAGGAAGAAGTGGCAAGAATGTTCAGCAAATATAATTTGCTGGCCCTTCCCGTAGTAGACAAAGAAAACCGTATGGTCGGTATCGTTACCTTTGACGATGCTATGGACGTCATGGAAGATGAGGCCACGGAAGATATCGAAAGAATGGGTGGTATGCTTCCATCGGAAAAGACTTACCTAAAAAGCAGTGTTTGGGAACTGTTTAAAAACCGAATTCCCTGGCTTATGCTTTTGATGCTTTCCGCCACCATCACCGGCTTCATTATCACCGGATTTGAAGATGCGCTGGCCGCACAGGTGGCTTTGACCGCTTTTATCCCCATGCTGATGGGTACCGGCGGTAACTCCGGCTCCCAGTCTTCCGTTACCGTTATCCGTGCATTGAGTTTGGATGAACTGGAATTTTTGGATTTACCCCGGGTGCTTTGGAAAGAAATCCGCACCGCCGTTCTTTGTGGCATCGCGCTGGCCGTGGTTTGTTTCTTTAAGATTTGGCTGGTGGATATGATATTGCTGAAAAACGAGGGCATTACGCTAATGATGAACGCAGTGGTGTGCCTGACTTTGGCAGTTACCGTTTTGGTTGCCAAAATTGTGGGTGGTATTCTCCCCCTGGTAGCAAAAGCCATTCGTTTAGACCCGGCGGTTATGGCAAGTCCCTTTATCACATCCATTGTGGACGCCCTTTCCCTATTGGTCTATTTCCTGTTTGCAAAACTCTTACTGAAAATTTAAGTTAAAAAGCCGAGTATCCTTATGGAGCGTTGTCCTAAGGATACTCGGTTTTTTATTGGCAAATATCTATTTTTTGACGGTTTCCGTCGTCCATGCTTGCCGACAGAGGGCAGGGGCGGTGGAAAGACAAGCAAACCGAAGGCGTAGACGTACATCGGTACGTTAGTCCTTCGGTTTGCGCAGTAAGTCAAAACATTATTAAAAGTCTTCTTGAATTGTAGGTGCTTTCAAATTGCTTCAGAACGATATAAACCACAAAATCCAAAGTATTATTGTGTTTTGACGGTTTCCATCGTCCATGCTTGCCGACAGAGGGCAGGGGCGGTGGAAAGACAAGCAAACCGAAGGCGTAGACGTACATCGGTACGTTAGTCCTTCGG
>JAZOXE010000137.1:0-37795 GCA_045659525.1 Faecousia sp.
AAATGGTTCCTGCCGCTCCTGATGGAGATACTTGTGTATTCTTTCGGCGGCTTCTTGTGGTGTATGTCCGTCCCATTCATCTGCAATTTCTTTTTCGGGAACTTGAAATAAATCCCAATCCTTGAGTTCATAGTGATTAGAGATTTGTCCAGTAGGAAGATTCGCCATCACAATGAACCAACCTCCGCCAAAACATTCTTCTCCGGTGTGGTGTCTTTTACTTTTGTGAACCCACCATTTCGGTAGAAGATTAAAGAACGCGGCATTGTAGAGCATTCGGTAATAATAAAGTTCGCTGAAAGTGTGATAACCGTCTGAAACTTCATCCATATCTTGCTCCTGCTGGAGAGAGGTAATTAAATATTCTACATCATAAAGTGCACAATTATATGCACTTTTCTCCATTGAACTGTACTCTATTGGATTATCACTCTCCGAAAGTTTTTTCAATTCGGCTTTCAGTTTATCTGCTTCAATATATTTGCTCATACTATTTGTTTTTATCATTAAATATTAAACGAATAAGTGCAAATGCTAAAAGTAAGAGGTCAATTATAACAAGTGTCTGAAATACGAAATTATCTGCCATAACTATTTCTTTCTTATTTGAACAATTACCTTGTCGCCGAATTTATATTCAGATTTACCTTCTATTGCAATTAAACTGCGTTGTTCCCCCTTAAAAGAAATAAATCCGTTAAAAGTTTCTCCCTGCCCAGCCATCCACTCTGCCCCGGCTTTGAAGGCATCAATGACATCCATATAACAATAGTCTTGCGAGCCGATGCTTAATTCATATTCTTTTGCCGCCTCATCAAGATTGGAAGGAAGGGAGAGCTGCTCTTGCTGGAGAGAATCAATGAGCCTCAACACTGACAGGTACGTACTGATTTCAGCATCCCATTTGCCACCGCCAACTTTTACATTTTTATCAGCAAGTTCTTGCCATTTTTCATTGATAAGTTCTTTCAATTTGTCTGTGTCAATGTATTTGCTCATATCTATAACTTTCTTAAAGTATCTATAAGATTTTGAAGTGAACCGAGAATGTTATGGTCAACATCTTCTCTTTTGAAAAGCTCACAGTAGGCATAATTCAATGCTCCCATCTGTTCATCGCTGGGCTTCCAAGCCTTACCGCCAAACGCAGCATCATTGAATCCTTTGGTGTATGCTTTCTTAATTTCTTCGTCAGAAGGCAAGCGGGATTTGAGCCAATCTCTGAATTTCCCCGCTTCAATGCCAACACACGTCATAGAAGAGTCTTGAGCATAGTAGATTTTTAGAAGATTCCAAAGAGCATTCCGCATTTTCTCATCTTCCTCGCTCCACTCTTGCTTTGGCGGGAATACATTGGTTTTAAGCCAATTTATTTGATGCTGGGTTAACCCAACCTCTTTAACGGCTTTTCGGATAATATCCTCGCTCCACTCTTGCTTAACTGGATGGACATAATACTTAAACTTGATTTCCTTGAGCCATTTTTCGGCAGTAACTGCATTTTGTAGTTCTTCCTCATTCTTCGCGGCTTTCTCGGCGCGGGTTACACAAGCAAATGCTTCATCCCAACCGATATTATCTTCCTTGCTCCACTCTTGCTTGAAATCCATTGAACTCGGCAATCCCAATTCTTTTGCCGGGATATGAGCATTTTTCCTGCCTTCCACATACCCAAAATTATGACCAATCATAAGATAATGTGTTGCAATCTCTTTTGCTTGATATGGAGTTATATTAAACCCCTTGTCAAAACAAAATTGGGTGGCATCTTTTTCAATGTCTTTCGGGAATTTATCCTCGCTCCACTCCGCTGGCTTACATAGTCCATACGATTCCGCATTGTCAAGCACATATTTTTGCCCGTCACGAAGTCCGCTCTCACGACCTCTTTCATATTCACGATAAGCAATGGCCTTTGCCTCGTCATCTGCGGGTTTATACTCTTTCTCTATATCCTCTCTCTCCAGCCTTCTGCCTTCCTTCACTCCGTCTTGAAATAACTTGGTGTCGAAGGTGTCAATAGGTTCTTTCGGCTTTTCGAGGTAGGCAAGGGCCTGCTCTTTTGTGATTCCCTGCGCTTCAAAGATTTCCTTTCTTGGCACTTTTATCATTATAACCAAAGCCTTCCTTATCCTCTCATCTTCACTCTCTGCGAGTTCGGGGAAAATGGCTGCGACTTTCTGCTTTGTCCGACAAGCAGCTAATTCATTATAAAACTTCCTTGCTTTTTCCAAAGCCTCTTTGTATTTCTTTTCGTAGTCCATAACTATTCAGTTTTATATATATCTTTTGGTGCTTCAAGAGCAAGTCCTTTCTCAATAAGTCCACGATAGTCAAAGTGATGTTCGTTGAGCCAATCAATAAGTATTTGTGCTTCAATACGGACAAAGCCTATTGAGGTGACAATGCAATGATTTGAAAGCAATATATAATCCTTTTCTTCTTTCTCAGTCATACTTGACATTGGACGGAGATATGGCTTAATGTATTCAGTACCAAGTTCCGTATTACCCGGTATTAAAGTATGAGTTCCGTTTCTATCTTGTACTATGACCCCATAAGGCAACCTTGCACAAAGGTCTTTAAGCAGTAGTTGTTTTTCTTCTTGTGTCATAATTCACTAAATTATTGATTTAATTTGCATTCTTTACTGTCAGCACACTGCGTAATAGTATCGCTTTCTCCTTGAAGTTCACAAGAATGAAGCTCTTTCCCCCAATAAGACCAAACGATAAAGTGCGGACAATTCTTTTCTAAACATTTTGCCTCGACTTCTGTATTCGGTACAATAGTATTTGCTTCTTTTCGTGTCATAACTGTATCAGTTAAAGGGCCTCGGCTCGCAGATAAAAATAAAAACAAAACTATTAACGTGCTGCGGCCTCGGCCCGTGTTTCTATTCCTGCTCTATCCAGTACTGCTTTACTGTTACTACACCGCCGTAACGTGTTGGTACATCTATCCAGCGCCTGCTGGCCCTAACCCCGGTGTGTTCCTCTATGCGCTTGATAACCCCAGCAAGGTCAGTAAAGCCGAAATCGGTTGTAGCTTCTGCCTGCGTTATAGTACGCCCGGATTTTGATTTCAAATAGTGGTAAAGGACTTCCCACTGTGCGCGGAACGGCTTACCCGTATCCGGGTTAATTCCGTAGTTGTTTTTTCTCTTTTTCATAACTGCTCTATTGACTTAACGAGGCATTCTTTTGCGAGGACTTTGGCCTTTTCTTTATTATTGGCTTGTATGTCGGATATTGCGACCTCCACCTTTCCGAAACGAAAATTGAAACGGAAGTAGGGTTTGGCGGTTATAACCTTGTAATACTTTTCTACTGTCATAGCTTTATGGGATTTATGGGAGCGGGCCTGCACCCGCCCCCGGTTAAACTTTACGCCTCGTTCATTATGTATCTCGCGGCTTTCTCGGCCCTGCCAGCAGCCCACACAATCATCACGGGGTCATTCTTTAGGGCTTTCAGCCAACTTTGGATATAAGCAACGGAGTTCTTGAACGCCTTTTCAATAGCAACTCCACAACGGCTGCAAAGCATCGCAGCGCCAATCTCCGCAACCAGTTCCTCGCGGCTATACTCCTTATTCCCGAACTTGCTGCCCTTCTTTTCTTCCTCGCGGTCGCAACGTGTTTTCTTCCCGGTGGAGTGTGTCAGTTCGTGGAAAGTTGTGCTATAATATTCAGCTACTTCGGCATACTGGCTAACCATAGGGACTACCACCTTATCCGTAGCAGGGCAATAGAAAGCCTTATCGGAGTGCTTGTTGTTTTGGAAGCGGATTCCCTCACGTGTCACGTAGTCCATTATTACGGAATCGGCGTACCCGTCAGTTTCAATCTCTACGCGCTCGCCTTTCTTTGCCTTGCTGGGGATTCCCTCGGTGTCGGCGATATGAAATACAGTGTAGTAGCGGAGCAGGGGATAAGTAACCAGTTCCTCATCGCCGTTCTCATCTTTGCGAGTGTAAGATGCCTTCGTGAAGAAAACTATCATACCCGACTTTGCACCTTTCTTGACCGAGCCTCCAAGTTTCTGAATCTCGTTCCAAGTCAGATACTCGCCGGGCCTGCCTGCCAGCAACCACTGGTTAATGAGAGAATATGCGCGGCGGCTTGTGTAGCTTATCGCGGTGTCCTCCGGGCTTGCGAGTTCTCCCTTCCACGGCTTGCGCCAAGGGATGATGCCTTGATTTAACTGCTCAACGATGCGGTCAGTGACCATTTGATAGACTTTGTTGTTCATTGCTTTGACTGTTTTAATTCCGGCTATCGGGCCGTCCGTTTGTCATTTGACACTGCAAATATAAGCACAAAAATTTAATAAACAAATTTTTTTTGCATTTTTTTTACATTTTTTTGCGTCAAGAGGAAAGCGCTCCCCGGAATGACAAATATTATATTATTATTTATTATCCCGTTTGGGCGTTATTTCTCTCTAATTTTCCGTATTTCGGCCTTATAAATCAAATCGGTATAAGTTATTGGGTCGGGGTTTATAAGCCCGAAAATGAGCCTTAAAAAAGCGAAAGGCGAGCAAAAACCCGCCCTCGCCCTCTATTTGCGCTCCCAAACGGCCTCAAACTCTGCCGGGGGAATGATACGGAAGTGTCCCGGCTTGTCAGCCATTATGTAATCGCCCTCCCGTGCGTGCGCCCACACACAACCGGAGGCGTTAAGGAAATGGAAAGTAGCTGCACCGTCATCCGGCACTTCCATTTCGCCGTTACCTACAAAGGTTATCAGTTGACGGGCGTTTCCCCGCTTAACTTGCACGGCACGGCACTCATCCAGCTTCCGGCAAAACACAAGCCCGGCAGTGGGAAACGGCTCGCCGACCGCCTCTCTTGAAGCGCTGAACCTCGGCAGTCTTTCATCGCTCTGCCGGATAGTAACAACGGCGCTGCTCCCCGGAACTGTTACCAGTGTCCGCACAAGCCTTTTCCCGGCACGGCCCTCAACGGCCCGCAATATCGCGCGGTTTCGCTGCACGTCATCGGTAAGGGGAACGGCCAGTGTGTAAGTGTCATCGGAGTTAAGTTCCGGCTTAACATCTTCCCCGGTCAAAGAAGCTATCATATTAGCCAGCCCGTAATCGGCTGGGGTCAGTCTATCGTATTCCATACTTTTCGCGTATTCTTTCCCAGTCTTTAGTCCCAACGTAAACGATGCGCGGGTACTCGGTTATTTGGTCTTTCGGAATTATCAGTGTGTGCAGTCCCCGCTTGAAGGGGCACGGCATTTCAACAACCCGGCGCGGTTTGCGCAAAAACCACGCAAACCACTTCGCGCGGTCGGCGCGGATAGGTATTCCAGCGCCTTTCCATTCATCGGGTGTCAAGCCCCGGCACGGCCTTATATCATAGAGTTCAACAAAGCCACACACGTAACTCGGTCGCAGGTCGCTATTGTGTGCGTGTCCTACTTCCCCGACTGCTCCCACAAGCACATCGCCCCGGTAAGGCGGCGCGGTCTTTTGAAGGATTACCGAACATTCTGCCACTGGCTCTCCGTCAATCTCATAGTCAACCCGCGTAACCTTTTCGGCAATGTCGCAGTCAAGGCCGAGGGCCACGAACCTATCGTGTTCCTCGGCCCGGTATTCGCTAACCTTGAAAGTTTCCATCCCGGTCAAAAAGTGGCATATCGTTATCCGGCTCGAAAGGAGGCGTGCTTACCTGATACGGCGATTGCGGAGGCCGCTGGTATCCGCCCGGCTGCGGAGGGACAAAATTGGCGGGCTTGGGGCTATACTCCGGGGCTGGCGCTGGCGCTTGCTCGCGCTCTTTCTTTCCCAGCAGGATAAGGTCATCCACAACTACCTCCGTGATATATCGTGTTATTCCCTGCGCATCCGAATACTGGCGATTCGTTACCCGGCCTTTAATCAGCAGGGGCGTTCCCTTTTTGACAAACTGCTGGCACACCCCAGCAAGACCAGTTTTCTTCACTACGATATTGTGCCAAGTTGTTTCATCGGGGACTTCGCGCCCGTCTGCGGTCTTGAATCCCTTTTCCGTTGTGGCGAGGCTGAATTGGGCCACTTTGCCGCCACCCTCAAAGTCCTTAATGCGAGGTTCTTCCCCGACATTGCCTTGCAAGATAATAATATTCATTGCTCTTTTTCTTGGTTTTTATAATGTTCAGATAATACGAATATAGCATAGTCATCTTTTATCTCCGCAATCCTTCGGCAATTCCCGGCCCAAATCCTCATTTCTTCGCGCCTTCCATTTTCCCACTTGTTATGAGCCTCCAAGCATAGGATATTGACATTGCGCGGGTCGTGGGCCGCTTCCGGGTGCGCTCCCCGTGTGAGGATATGCGAAATATGGACTGCGGAATAAGAGTGGAGCGGGCGCATCGTTTCCTCGCATTGGTGCGGATAGTGTTCCCAGCACCAGCGATAAAACCGCTCGTTTTCCGCCGGACTGTGCCCCCTGCCGAATAACTCCCTTTGGATTGATACACGCAAGCCTATTTCCAGCCGGAAACGGCGGTCAACAAGAGGCTCATAACCCCTGCTCCGTGCATAGTCATAGCCTTCACGTGTATCTATCCAAATTTGCTCCATTACTCCTGCCCGAATAGCGATAACTGCGCCTGCTTACCCTCAAAAAGATAGGCGTACACTTGGTCTTTGATTTCATCGCAGATGCGCTCCAGTTCTTCCTCCAGCCCGAAGCACTCCTGCCCCAAAATAAGGCGCGGCGTATTAACGGCGGTCTTTAAGCCGAGAGCGGTCTTGAATACCGAAGTTATGATAACCCCGGCGCGGTTTCCGCCCCCGCTCCAAGATACTCCACGGACATCGTACTGCTCAATAACACCGTCCAAGAACTTCTGAACGCCGGACATTGCTGGGTACTTTTCGCTTTCAAGATGTTCAATGATAGCAGTAACACCAAACACTCGCGCAACGATGCCGCGCAACTGCTTGAACAGTTCAACGAGGTCGGGATGCGGAAGGCGTGTGTTAGATACTTGGTAGTCGGTTAAGCAGGCATCATCACCGACAACTTCCGTCAACTGGTACTCGGCGGTCAGTCCACCGTCTTTTTGCAGTTTGACTTTTGAAAGGTTGAAATTTTCTTTACTTGGTTTCATTTTTATTTGGTTTTATAGGGTTTCCAGCATCCGGCTGGCTCGGTTCCATTGCTCCAGTAGCTATTTCCAACATCGTAACAATGTCAGTCAGCATAGCTATTTCCGCCGGGCCGTTGTTTTTACCACCCTTTGCGGCTTTAAGCAACTTTCTCCCGTACTGTAATACGAACTCCGGCGGGAAGTGCATTTCAATTTGTCTTTTCTTTTTTGCCATTGTAGTTAATTTTTTAAGATTTCGCCTATTTCGGGCTTATAGCCGCGAAAGGTATAATGTATTAGCCCAACCTCTATAAGACGGAAATAGAGCCGTTTTTTGGGTTTTCCGTGTATTCTCTTTGTCGCAAATCCACAAGACCCTCCAAAACGAGCCTCGGCAAGCAGCGCTCCAAAGCCTGCACCCGCTGCGTAAGTGTCCGCGCTTCAAGGGGAGAGCCGGGGAAGCATCGCAGGTGCAATTCTTCCAGTGTCGGGTAACGCAAGCGCCCGTCAAGGGCACGCGCATCAACCCAGCGCTTCGCTCCCGTCATTAGGTCTATCCGCTTGCGCTTGTCAAGCGCTTCGCCAACCGCCATTTCTTCGTAGTATTCACTCCCGTAAACTCTTAATATCTCGGCCTTTATCAGCGATACGGTTATATGGCAGTTAAAGCCACAAAGCAGGGGAGCATCAAAGCAGCAGTCAACGAAAGCAGAAAGGCCGCTTTTGTCGCTGACATAGGAGCGCCCAAGGAATTTCCAAGCAAGCCCGGTCAGCGCCGGGAACGTGTCGCAACGCCAATCCAGCGCCGCACTTACTGGCGATTCCGCTCTTGCGTCAAAGTACAATACCTCGGTAAAATTCATTTCTCATCAAGTATTGCTTCCACTCCGTTATCACGGATACCGATAAAGGTGCAAGGCGCGGCCCAGTCTTGGAAGGCGTGAAACATTTGGTGGAAAGACTTGCCAGTGTAAGTGAATCCCGGCCTTTGCAAGCGGAACTCAACATAATCGTTAGGATTGATTTTACGCATAGTTAAATATCTTTGGGGTCATTAATAAAGACATATAGATTCTCGGCTGCATATTGCTTCAACCATTCAAGGAAATATCCGAAGGTCTTGCCGGGCATTTGGCCCACAGTCATCAATTCGCCCTCCCGGTAACACAATGCACACTCGCCACGCAAAAATTCATCGGTGGCTTCATCCGAGAGGATTGTCCCCTGCTCTGCCAGCGCTGCGCGTATCTCCGGCACAACATAACCGAAATAATATCTGCGTTGCGCTGCGGAAGTTCCTGCGCCTATCGCCTCAATCCTTAAAAGCACACGCGAGCCGGGATGCTTACGGCAGAAGTCATTTACTTGCTCCATTGGGAGCAGCAAACCGCCCTGCTGGTTAATAGTCCCGGAAAGATTAAGAACGGAATCCATTGCTGCGATTGAACTTCTTAAAACCTTCCTCCAGTTCCGGGCACTCGGCAACGGCAATCTTTTCAACTGCATCGTTGTACGCAAGGTCGCCAAGTTGTTTGATATACAACCGCTCCGCCGAACTCCGGGTGCTGGCCTTTTTAAGTACAAGCAGGTAGTCATCGCGGAACTGCTCGGTTGTACTGTCAAGGAACTTGTCAACGGTATGCGCAAAGGCCCGGCCTTTACCCCCTGCGCGGATTGCTTCAAACGTAGCTTTGCGGAGGGCCTTCTGCTGCTCCAGCCTGCTTGCGAGGGCTGCGAAAAAGTCCTCTGACATTATCATATCGTAAACGGTAATCTCCCGGAGGCTTTTAACCTCCGAGAGCCGCTTATTAAATTCTTCTCTTGTCATTGTTCGGTACGGCTTTTAAGGATTTCCAATTCATTTTCAAGTTCACATATCCGGCGGCGAGAGAAATTTTCAATACCCCTTTTTATATCCTCAATCGCCTCCTGCTTCCAAGCGGTAATATTATCCAAGGTAGAAGGATTGCTGATAAGTCTGTAAATAAAGGGCCTTTGGATTTTAATTTCTGCCACGCCGTCTATGCCTACCCAAGCAGTATCTTGGCTAATATGCCCCATTGTTTTGATACCTTTGGCTTTGCCGTAATCGGTAATCTCTTCGATAGCCTTATAAGCAGCACCGAGAACTTCTAATTGATTTTGTGTTAACATAATGATATAAACTTGGTTTTAATTTTCGGGTATTGGCCCGACCCATTTTGTAATACTTTCCGAGAGCAAATATAAGTATTATTTTTTAATCTACAAATTTTTTTTGCAAGTTTTAAGCTATTTTCCGAAAATTCCTGCCTCACGGATATATGTCGGCAGATTGGAAAGCACCCAGTTCGGCTCATTGACAAGCGCCCACCGCCCGAAGTGCATAATAAGCAGGGCATCGGCGTTCCATAGAGTTACCTTGCATTCCGGGTACTCTTTCCCGGCCTTCATCTTATAGCGGTTTTTACGGTGTTTCTTGTCCTCGTTACCGCCCTTTATCCTGCGGAGGCCGAGTTTAGTCTGCCAACTCATAGGGTGCACCAGCACATAAGGAATCCCCTGCGCCTCCAGCAGTGTTTTAAGATGCTCATACCCGGCAAGCATCTGCTGGATACGGTATATTTTCCCGGGATTATCTTGTATATCATCCGGGCGTACCGACAATTTTTCCAAGAATACAACTGGCTGGAAATTCTCGGCATAGTAGCCAAAAAAGTCGCGCAAGTCGCGCACATCTTTCGGCATCTTAACTGTCTTTGTTATCTTGCCCGGCTGGAAAACTGCAAGCCCTCCGGCAGCACCGGGGTCAATGCCTATAATAGTGTCAAAATTGAACATAATTGCGTAATTGAATCTCTTTATCGGTTATCTCTTTAAGCGCCCGGATAAGGGCCTTTTTCCGCGCAAGACGGAAGGCTTCGCCTTGTATCTCATCTGATTCGTTACCCTCTTTGCGCACCCTTTGCAGGTCAGCCACAAGCCCGGCGGTCGCGTAGTGGATTATCGTTTTTGACAAGACCGCCGCTTGTTCCGCTTCCGTTACCGCGATAGGGTCAGCAAGCCCTGCTTCGGCAAGTATATCATAGAAACGCATTTCTTGTATCGGCGATAGCCTCGGCAAGCGCCCGCGATACTTGTAATGCAGCCAGCAATAGAATAACTCCCCGCGCATCCGGCGTGCGTTAACCTGCTGCTCCGCCTCCGGCACGCCCGGCCCTTCCACCTTTGGCCCTGCCTGCTCCGCTTTTTTAAGGGCCTGCAACCTCTTGGATTTATATCCGTTCAGAATCTTACAGACATACTCCGCGCTGAATTGCTGGTAGTGGTGTGCATCGGTGTTTCCCTTCCAATCCTTCGGAAGATACCCCTCTAATTCCCCCGCCACTGCCATTTCAAAAGCCAGCCGGAAATCCTCAACGGAAAGAGTTTCATAGTATCGCTTCAACAGTTGAGCGGTACGGACTATGATATATTGCATATCATCATCGCCTTTAATGATATACCCAATATCACGAGCAACCCAAGTGATAACCTTTTTTAGCTCCCCGGCCAATTCATCAAAGGGATAATCCTTAACGGGCTTTGAAAGGGATGCTCCAAGAATCAATCTTTCCCCCTTGTCAAGAGCCTTTACCACTTCCGGCATCCGGGCTAACTGCGCCCTCGGCACAAGGCCCGAATTATATTGTACTAATTCATTCATCGAATAGCCCTCCACACATATTCAGATAATTTATAGCATCCGGGGAAAGAGCGACCCCGCTTTGCGGTTTGCGGTGTAATTTACCCTTTTCTACATCGCTGCGTATCCAGTTCCTTGCCGTTGCTATCCAGTCGCGTTTCTTATTTCCTCCGGCGTTGCTCCAGTCCATTATTACCTGCCAATAATAATACATATCTATTCCTTGATATTCGGGAGCGGGGAACTGCGCTGCGAAATCTTCAAATTTGGCAAATTTGCTATTAGCGAATAAGCAAAGATTTTCGGTTGTGCCGCGTTTTTCGGGTATATTATTTGGTTTATTATTTGTATTTACATTTGCTATATCCTCTATTATATTATTACTTTTTACAGATTCGCCACTTCCATTTTGCAAATTCGCAAAATGGATTTTGCAATTTTGTAAATAGGAATTTGCAAAGGCATACCAAGCAGTTCTATCGTACTGTGAGGCGTTATAGTTACCCTTTACCAGTACCCCGATTTCAACCAGCCGGGATAATAACCTACGGACTTGATTAACCGTCCAAAAGGGGAATAGCGCGGCAAAAGCCTCCGCAGAATTATAAGTCCAGTATCGTTCATCGTGAAAATGCTTATCGTTAGCTTCATTCTTACGAATCCAATAAGCAAGATTTTGAATTAATATAGCCTCATTAACCCCAAATCTTTGGGCTATATCGGTATCGAAAGTGTAAGTCATTTCTACCTAAAATTAAACCTCCGATTTCAACTAATCGCGGCCACGACTAATTTACTTTCGGAGGTCTTTATCGTATCATTCGGGCGTGGCCGCACCCTCTGCGAAATTTCCTCTTTTATTGTGGTAGTGGAGAAAGGGCGAGCCAGTGTCATAGGATAGCTACGCCCCATTCTCCTTATACCCACAATATGTCTATGAAAACAGTGTTGCAAAGTTAACTATTTTTTTGATTCCGACAATAGGAGGGAAAGATTTTGTTTCGGCGCTATCGCCGCCCTTATATCATCTATCCGGGTATCATTGGCAATCATCGTTACTACCGGGAAGCGGCTTGCACTGCCCGGCTTGTCGCTCTTTGCAAACTGCACCGAAAGGTCAAAGACCGTGTTCGTGACAGTGCCCCGTATCATCTGCACCCCATCAAAAGAGTTACGGATATTGCGAATACTGCTTGCAGCACCTTTTGTCTGAAAGCGCCACACGCCGACAACACTGTTAACCGCCGGAACGATAAAACGCATCGTAAGAACAATATCCCATCCCGTGTCCCCGTCATACCGGGGCTTCTTGTTATAGCGCTGGGAAATCTGCTGCATTATATCCGGGTAGTCCTTTGTAGAGAATGGAGCGCGCGTCTTGCCGTTCCATACACGGAACTCGCGCCCGTCCCCATCTGCAACAAGCGCACCAGCACCGTCCCGGAACTCATAATGTTCGTTGCAAACCAACTCCGGGTTATCATCAGTAAAGATAATTTGGATTGTCTGCGGCTTATCGCCGAGGGCCTGCGTGAACAGTCCCGCGTACTTACCTACTGGCCGGAAATAGTCAAGGCTCATAGGGTAGCCCTTTTCCGACTTTGCGCCAATCTTTATTCTGCCTACTTCGGGGAAATCCAGCAGCGCCGTTTCCTCCGGCCTTATTATTCTTCCACTCATTTCAGTTATTTTTTAGAAATTTCGCGTTTTTCGGGCATAAAGCCTTCCTCCGGGGTGTTAGTAGGGTTGGGGTTTATATCGCTATTTTCGGCCCGTTTTTCGGCCCATTCCTTAACAAGTTCGGGCAGTTTATAGATTTTGACGTTTTCCTGCGGACTGTCAAGGTTTATCTGACCTCCGATAAGCACTACCGAGCGGTCATCATCATCCAGTAGCTGCATTAACTGCAAATAGATATCAACCTGCTTCAATACCGGGTTTTCGGTCTGTTCCTCAAAACTGAAATTCGGCACTTTCTTGACGGTCTTTGTCCAGTCCTTCGGCGCTACGTTGTAGATATTGAAAATGGGCAGTCCGGGGAAATTCTCGTTCCACATTCTGCGATACAGTTCCAGCTGGATTGCGTGTTCATCGTAGAAGCCTTTTTTACCAGTCTTGAAATCAACGATAGCATTATGCCTCCCAAGCGAATCCTCCAGTTTGGCGATTTTCTTTTCATCGCTCCCGGCCTTCGCCCTTGCAGCCGCCTCATCGCTTCGGCTTACCGTGCGGAGTGAGCAGGCAAGGTCAATCATCCCGGCGTAACCCTGCGTGGAAAATAACGCGACCTCTATGGCAAACGGGCGCACATCGTATTCCCACATCCAACGGGCGAAAGCCTTTATATCGGCTTTGGCCTCATCTTCGTGCGCATCAATAAAGCCATAAGGCAAGCGCTCCCGCGTGACGTATTCAGTAAGGCGGTCGCGCACCTCATCAAGATTGTATTTCCGCAGCGCGGCAAGTTGTGCCAGTTGGCCGTGAATAAAAGAGCCGTAATTAGCTCGCTCGGCGGTGTATTCCTCGGCTGCTTCCTTACCCTTGCTCAACTTCCACTCCGTCAGAAATCTATTCTCCGGCATAACCTTGCGGAGTATGGTTGTAACGGAGGGGAAAAAAATGGCTTCGCCAGTAGCTTGATTAAAAGTGTAGTAATAACGCCCGCCCCTTGAATTTAGCTGCCAAAGGCGGTATTTCGGCTCGCGGAGCGCTTCTTTATTAAAGAATAGTGCCTGCATCTGCGACACTGTAAGACCCGGAGTTATGACTTCCGGCTGGTTTTCCTGCTCGCCCTGCATAAGTTCGCGGAGGGCTTCGCTAATCTCGTTTGTTTTCATAAACTTTGTGTATTTCATAAAGGGTTAATAGAAAAAATATTCCAGCGATAATCCATTGCCACGGATTGACGGTCAACGCTACTACAACCGCAAGGGCGCAAAGGCATCCCAAGACTACGGCTATCGTAATGCGTAAAACCTGCGCTCCCTGCATCATATTCCGAATAGGAAATTGGCATCTACCCCGGTCATTTCGCAAATAATGCCAACCCACTCCGGGCTGATTTTCTTCGTTTTTCCCGTGCAGAGTTTAGACATATTGATAACGGCGTTAATCTCATCGGTTTCCGGCCAAAGTCGGAGCGCGATTGCTTTCTTTGTTACTGGCATCCCGGCATCCTTGGCGCGGGCTATTGCCTGCTCTAAATTAAACATCTTTCTTTTTCGTTTATTGTTGGTTAAACTTCTTCGGCTGAATAAAACTCCGCTCCGCAATCGTGGCAAACGTATTTCCAGCAGGTACTGAACCATTGCGGCTCATCGGGAACGCCCCAAGTGCTGCACTTCCTTTCGTAGCCACACTCTCCCACACACTCAAGCGCCTCCCCGCAACCGGGGCACACAACGCACTCGCGCTCTGAATCGTAAACCAGTTCGGTCAGTTGGACTAAAACTTCTTCTTGGAGGTCGGTGTCATAAATTCTTGCTTTCATTTTCGCTTCCGGGTAACCTCCCGGCAGGGGTCTTAATTAACTTACGATTGCAAATATAAGTATTTTAATTTAATTTGCAAAATATTTTTGCAATTTGTTTTTTCGGCTGGCTTTTCATATCTTTGTCAACGCAAACTTTCCAACAAGCAGTCGGCCCGGCATACTCTCTCCCTTTTCCCCGGCCCGGCTGCTTTCTTTTTGCTACAAGTCCAAACACGGTTGTATTTCCTGCCCTAAAGGGGCGAATAAAGCCCGTATTTGAGCCTCAAACTCCGGGTCAATAATAATATAAGCCTGCGTCCTATATCCGTCATATAGGGCATATTTCAGCCCGGACATCATCAAATCGTAGTGAGCCGCGTGCTGCGCCGCCTCGCTCTTGAACTGGAAAGCCAGTACACGGAAGCGAGCCAAGTCACTTCCCAGTGCTTCCGTGTATAGCTTTCGCCTTGTGTTCCTTTGTGCCTTTGCCATTGTGTTAGCGGATTAAAAGGACTACTCCGATTCCGAGAATGATTCCCAGCAGGGCCATAAGTATATCAGCCTCCTGCCTTTCAGTGAGTTTCTTGTGTGCCATAGGTTCAATTAATATCTTTCAATACATTTTCCATTTTCATAGGTTTCTTGCCAAATAAGATAATAAGTAGTTCCGAATCGTTTTTCGGCTTCATACCCGTCATAATATGCCGCTATTTGGACTTGCTGAATCTCTTGCCCAAAGTGATTTCGATAAGGAATCATCTTTGATATTGATTTTGCTTGCCGCACCGCATCGCGGTAATTAAGGCAAGGCTCAAAATCAACGGTTTCATAATCCAAGTCCTCTTTGGCATTAGGATTAAGATGCGACCAAGCGCGCAGATAAAGTTCATATTGGATTTTCATAACTGTATGGGTTTTATTGGTTGAACTTGAATTATGCTGCGTAGAAGCTGATTTTTACTCCCCTGCGGAGCTTGCAGACCTCAACATCGTTCATTGAATTGAAAGCGCGGTCAAGCAGACGGTTAGTAAGAGCGACATCGCCAACGATTTTCAGCAGTCCGGTAACACCGACAAGGGTGTGAATCTTGCGACCTTCAAACTGGCCGGAAACCTTGATTTTGAAATTGCGGTTAATCTCGCGGGTTGTGTAATTTAACTTTTCCATAACTTTTCGGCTATCGGGCCGTCCGTTTTGTTGTTGTTTGTTGTGTTCTTTCTGATGCAAAGGTAAGCATATTTTTTTAATAAACAAATATTTTTTGCAATTTTTTCTAAAAAATCTTCATTTTCTCATAAAATCGGCCATCTATGCACGCCAAAGGGCCAAAAAAAATTTGTGTTTTCGCCCCGGTGTTCCGTTCCAGTGGTTGAGCGGAACTGACGGAACGGCTGGAACACGCAATAATATCAAGAATTATATTATAAGTGGCTAAAGGGCCGCAAAAAAGTTAATTTTCCAAAAAGTCGCGTATTTCGGCCTTATAGACGGAAGTGGTATAAGTTATTGGGTTGGGTGTTATAAGGCCAAAATAGAGCCGTGTTTGTGTGTTTCTGCAAAAAAACGGGCAAATCATCCCGACTGGCCCGCTTTACTTCTAATTATTAGTATTTTGAATACGAATTTCACACAAAGATAATAAAAACCGGGGAGGTTATCACAACTGCCCCGGTTTTAGTGCCTACTCAAACAAAAACAATACATCTACGCATCTGCAAAAATAAGAAAATCCGGGTAATTTCACAACTACCCGGAAAAAGTAACCAAAACTATGAATTATGAACTATCGCCCAAAGATAGGAAATTTTATGTAAACTTTTGAATATTGTTTACTATTTCCGCTTCCCCGGCGATGGCTTCTCACGATAGCCGCTCGCGTAGGCTGCTCTTGCCTGCCGCTCGGCCTGCTCGCGTGTCGGATATACTTTCCCGGTGCTTCCCCACTGGTAGCCGCCGGGGACTTTCTTGACTGGCATAGCTAAGGGGTTTCCGTATATGAACAACTTCCCCGGCCAACGGTGTAGTGATATTCTTCACTTTCCCAATCATAGCGCAAATCAATCGGGCCAAAGATTGTTTCCACATTAGCTTCTAAATAATTCATCTTAACCTTTTGAAAGACTGGCCGATTGGAATTAAAAGCGGCTCTAATTTCATCGTTTGTCGGAAATCCCGATGCAGGGGCAAAAGTATTTTCATCATCTTCCACTTCCGTTACCGTGCCCTCCAAGATGAGGGGCGCTGGCGCTCCAGCCCCGGCAAGTTCTTTGAGTATTCCGGCAAGTTCCGCTCCGGCTCCCACTTGGTTGCCCTGCGCAAGCACAAAGGCATCAATTTTTTCTTCTAAAGTCATAACCAAAATTTATTAAATTGTATTGTCCTCCGATGCCGAGATAAGGAGCGGCCCGGACTACTCCTTGGTCTATTATGAATCCCATTCCAGCCTGCACGCCGAAAGACCAACGCGGCTGCACCTTTTCAGTCCGTATCTTCTCTACTACCGTTGTAGTCCGATAGACTGAAATACTGTCAAGGGAAGGCCGGAAGCCGCTTACAACGGCCCGGTAAGTAGAATCCTCATACACGCGGCGCTCAATAGGCACGGGAACGAATACCGTATCAGACTGGCGCACCGTGTCGCGGACTGGAAGCAGCAGGGTGTCGCAGATATGGCGTGTCTTGTAAACTGGCTTCACTTGGACAATGGTGTCGCGCTTAACCAATGTATCAATTTGCGGCTTCATATCTTCCAGCACGGCCCGGTAATGCCGCTCCGTAAAATATGCACCGCACACCACCCCAAGAGCAAGAGCGGCAAGACACAAGAATATCGCTACGCCCTTTTTCATTTCAGATAGCCAAGCAACGCCGTGAAAGCCTTATACATCGGCACGGCTGCAAAGCCGCACACCACTCCAATAGCAAGAGCGGCGGGCCAAAATACGCGCCACACGATAAAGATTGCAGCAGCCAGCGAGCCGCCAAAAGCAGCTACCAGCAGCGCCATTAGAATTATCGCCAGCACGATTTGAAATGTACGTGAAATCTTGTTCATATCATTAACTGTTAATAATAATGCCAAATAACATTCTTCGGCAGTGTCGGGTCGGTGTCCAAATGTACGAAATTCTTTCCGATTCCGATACGGTTTATTCCCATTCGCAGGGCGGCAGTTACAATCTTGCTCCGTGTCGCGTTGGAATTGCATACTATGTCGGCGGCATACCCGCGAGTGTGCGCACTGTTTCCGCTCCGGCCTTTGGCCTTATCCCAAGCTACCGAGCGGTAAGCGCAAGAGAGTTTCAACGGGATGCCAGCAAGCGCACGCACCCCGTCAAGGGTTGTCATAAAACTTTGCTGCATATCTTGCAGCGAGCAGGAGGGCACGCAGGCCCGGAACTCTGCCTCTTTGAAATACCTTGCAGTTATCATCTTTGGCGGTTGTTAGTTGTTTTCAGTTATGGGGAACTCCCCGGTAGGCGGATAGTTGCAGCGCGAACACCTATTCTTTAGCCGCTCATCATTCGCTTTATCAACGGGGCAAACGATGTCGGGATTCGTGTACTTGTGTTTGCAGAAGTGGCTCTGCATAATAACGGAACTCTTTTCCGCGCTATCCAATTTCTCCCGCTCATAGTCGGCGTTCCGGGCTTCATAAAATTTCTTCATTTCATCCAGCACGCCTTTGAGCATATCATACGGGGTTTGTTTCTTGTCAACAAGACTCTTTACAATTTCAACTATCCCGGTCATAAGCCCCCCGCCGCCAATAGCCGCGATAATTATCGGTGTCCATTCCATTTCTCTAAACTGGTTCTTCGTTAATTATTGTCGCACTCACTACGGGCTGGAGCAACTGCGCTGCGTTCAACACAAGATAGTAAGTGTGATTCGGATTATACCCTTCATCCTCGCTGCAATAGATACTGACACTCCGCGTCACACTTCCCGTAAAGGTCAGATTTCCGAGGGTTTGACCGTTAAGCGCCCTTGCGAGCAGTTCTTCCCCCGAAATAGTACCAGCCTCAAAAGCTTCCACGTCAACGGCATCGCAGACGGACACCTGCACACCCGTCAACGAAATTTGCCCCGGCCAAAGCCCCGAAGCCTCGGATAAGTACACATCGCCAGTAATAAGATTCGTTGTAGAACTGTGTTCTACGTCTGAATCAAAGGCAATGTCATAGCGCCCGGAGCGGTGCAGGATAACATCTACCGCGCCAACACCGAAAGCGCTTATAATTAAAGCATCTAAATCTTCATCCCCCACATTCCAGCTACCAATCCCGTCCGGGAAATCGGTATCGGTTATCGGCTGGCTGGAAAAGAACATAACGGCTTTCACTCCGCGCTGGTAAGCAGAAGGCGACATAACCTCCTCCGCGCCGCGTATCGGCACATCCTCCCACTGGTCATATCGCAGCGCCGAAATGGGTGTCTGCATTGTGCCCGCCACCCACTGCGCCCCACGATAAAGCAGCACGCCGATATAGGCATCCGGCATATTGAAATCCTCGCCGCTTACCGTGAAACTACCGAAATCCAAAAGTTTCAAGTTTCGCGTATCTGTGATTTCCGGGTAACTAACTTGGATATTAGCCAACTGCGACACAACTTCATAGACGTAAGTACCTCCAGTGAGAACGTGTCCCGCCGGGCTTTCGGCATCGCGCCAATAACCGTCAAAGTCATCAATGCGGAAAGGGTCGCTTTCCACTAATCCGGTGCTTTCCAGTGGCCCGGTCGGCTGCTCATAGTACCAGCCCAAATCATCCCCGCGAAGCACGGCTGCAACATAGTCGCTCAAATTCTGAAACACCCAGTCCCCGGCTTGCGTGTCAGCCACAAAGCCGCAAAGACCGTTCTTGCCTTGCCACCAAGTAGGATTATTCCGCAGGTTTTCGGCGGTCATCCGCACCGGCTTAATCTTGCTCCAAGGATTGACACGCGGCGAGGCGCAACAGTTGCCGAGAATGGGAGGCGTATTCCCTCCAAGACAAATTGCTATCTCAAAGAGGTCAATGCTACCGCCTTCCGGGCGATATACATACGAATAGTCGCTACTATGTGCCATTGTAAAACCTCCATTGAGTTGTGGAAGTCTGCTGCAAGATTAGCTTCCTTCCGAGGTATATCGTAACGTATCCCGTGCCGTTATCTTTTTGTATCTCCGTAACCGTGAAATAATGCGTAACTTCGTCATCTCCCTCCCATTCGTTAACCTGCACGCGCTTAATACTTCCCGAAACTATATCGTTTATCTCCTGCGCCGTTGCTCCGAAATCAGCAAGGCTCGGACGCAAGGTAGTATCAATATAATTTGCGAAGTTATCCCAAATGACCGTTTCGCCCGTTATTTTGGCATTATCGGCGTACAAGGTAGATATATATGCTTCGTTGACTTTACTGCCCGTAGAGCCAAGTTTTTGAGCAAATAAGTTGGTAAAATAACCATTCAGCCAACGCAGCGAAGCAGTACCCAGCGAATAGGTCGCCGTAGCGCTTGGATTCAAGTTGTAAGTAAGCCTCTGCTCCGTTGTTTCGCTTCCCAGCTCGCCGCTTGAAATGTAGCCAGTAACGGCCAGCGAGCCGTGAATCAAGAAACGATTGTTAATGTACTCAATATAATGGCCGAGGTCATTTGCCACTGGGAACCACTTGTTTCCGTGTATCTCGCCCCAAGGAATAGCGCTCGTTCCCAGTTTACGTGTGTTGTTATTGCCCCGGAAATCCTTTGAGGACACGTTCTCCGTGCCGAGGTTTAGCAGGGTATTCCCGGCATTGTCTTGGAAGGCGTGCGCCACTCCGTCAACGATTGCGCCAAAGAAACGCAGCCTCTTTGTCGGGGTTATACTCGCGTTATACTGGTTTATAACAATGTCATCAGTCCATTGGGTTATGAATATGTTTCCACCGAGGTAAAGTGTTCTCGCCAGCCAAAACTCGGCCCACTGTGCGCCGCTTGTCCCCAGCACGTACTGCGCATCCTTGCCCGGCGTAATGTGGCGATATATCGGGTCATTATATCCCCTTGACATCGCAGTAGCACGCAAGCCCAAACCGTTGAAGTTCAGCACGCCAATTTCCGCGATTCGCACCTGCGAGCCTACACTGCCCGACACCCAGTCGGATAGGCTGAAACGAATACGGTTGAAGCCCGAACTCCCGGCCTCTATCTTGAAACGTGCAAAGGACACGGAAATAATCTGCGTCTGCGCCGCGCCGAGGGTGTTCAATCCCCATTGAGCAGTCACACTCTTGGCGTACCAAGCAGTCGAACCGAAATCAATGTAAAGATAATTGTTCCAGTACATTGCTTGCGGTAAGGTTATGTCAATCGTGACTGTCACCTGCCCGGAAGTGGTACGTGTGAAAATGAAGTAACTTGGCGCACTGTCAAAGAGGCGTTCCTTATCTCCGTCATTCCACGAAAGTCCGCTTGCTTGAACGGTGCAAGTGCCGCCCTTTTCCAGCAGGAAAGAAATATCGCTGAACAAGAACGGGATAAGTATAAAGTCTGCTTCCTCCGGGTGTATCGCAAGATAGTCAATCAGATGGGATTGGGAGTATTGGTCAAAATAAATCGGGTGTCCGTGGTCGCCTCGCTGCGGGAACGTAGGAAGTGATGGCTTATCCGTCAGATTGTTGTAACTGTGGGTATGGTTACGCAGTGCGAAATACTTTGTTTCATCGTACACTTGCAGCCCGAAGAAACTGTCAACATTTACCTCTGACTGGCTTACCGTTCCGCTGGTAAAAGCCAAGTCCGCTATCTCAACATAATCCGCGAACTTTTCCTCCAACCCGAGTATGTTATCCCAATTGTGCGAGTGATTGGCTAATGCAAGGTTATACTCCGCCTGAACCGAATTGTTAATGACATAGAGATAAACGAAATTATCTACAGTAGGTTGACTTGGATGAGCGATTGTAGCCCCCGTGAAACCCGACTGGCTTTTTGCGTTCCAAACGGCTTTCTCCGCATCGCTGACAGTACGATAGTTAACTGTCTGCCCTAACTGCGACAACTGGGTAGGAATACTTACTATATCGGCCTTCGTGTTATTGATTGCCGAAAGCATACTTTTCAGTACACTTTGCAGTATCGGCCCGGTAATTTCGTTATTCCCGTTCTCGCGGATTACCGCCTCAATGGAAGCTATCAGTGAACTATAATCGGCCATAGATTAACCCTCCGTTTATTCTTCCGGGTCTTGCTCCCGGTTGTCAAAATCATCGTTGTAGTCGGCATTGAAATCCCCGCGCAATCCGCGCAAGTAACCGAGGCCGATTTTCTTGGCTACGGTAGCAGTGTCAAATTCCACCTGCACCGAAGCCACATCGCCCTCCGCTTCCCACTCCGGCGTGAGCAGGAACGTGTCGGGCTGGTAGCTTTTGCCCCGGTAGGTTATAGTCACATAGTCGGACATACGGATAAAGCGCATCACGTCCAGCAAATATTCCGAAGCCCAAAACTTGAAACGATACCGCTTTTCGCTTATCTGCTTCAATGGGTAATAATACCCGTCCCGTTCCTCGCCTTCCTCCGTGAATAGATACTCCGGCTTTGCGAGGTCTGCCTGCAAGTAAAGGATATTTGAATATCCGTCCCGGTAGATTATGCGCCCGGCATCCATAACCAAATCCTCCCTATCATACCAGTTGATACGCAGGAAAGGCTCGGTGTCATTTACCACCGTGAAGATTTCCGAATATAAGGTGCTTACTGAATCGCTGAAGCGAATATAATAACGCCCGTTATCTATTGCACCGGAAGAACTGCTGCCGTTATAGACATAGAAACACAAGTCGCCGACAGTGTAGTAGTGAATCGTTAGGCTCAATGACCTAACAAAAGAACCGTCAGCCCGGTAAAGCGAAAAACCCGCTCCAGTACCTTGTCGGCCCGAAGCGGCGGGGAGCATTATCTGAAAGGGGATAAGGAAGCCGCCCTGCGCATAGAGCGGGTAAACCTTTCCAAAGAGCCACCATTTGCGGGCGTTCTGCTCTGCTAAACTCTCATAGAAGGGCAGGGGACTAAAATTGTTATTCGGCAACATACTTCAAAGTCACTTGTGTTTTACGGCTTGACAAATTTACGGACATTTTTTCTACCGCCCCATTTCCGAGCGGAGTTTTTACAAGACGCATCGGGTCGGGGTCATTCTGCGCCGGGTATATCACTTCCTGCGTCTTGGGCTTCTTCACTCCCAGCGCCGTTCCGCTTTGCCCGGCTATTCTGTAATTCCGTGCCGGGAGGTCATATAGGTAGTATCGCTGGAGGTACTGGAAAGACAAAGGGCCGTTTTGCAGTTTATAGGCAAATTCGTTTTCGGTGTGCGTGTAGTAGGGCACTTTGTACCCGTCAACATCGGCAGCGCCGCAAAGCAGGGCAAATCCGTCTTTGCTGCACCCGCCGGGATTGCAGCGCATATAATCCACATCGCTTGTGAATTGCATCACTTGTATCTGCTCAACTTGGTCTTTCTGCACATACTGTGACACTATGTCAATGGGCTGGCCGTTGAATTGGCGCGTTACTTCATCCATCCACGCGAACTGATACCGCGCCGGGAGGCTTTGCTTGTCATATTTATATTTACTGGTACACCAGCCCCAAGTCTTGCCAGTACGCAAGACGGATAAGGTTGTAAGGTCTGCACCCACCCCGGCGGCACTGTACGAAAGGCCGTTATCAAAGAACTTGACGTGTTCAATCCGCAATGCGCTTCCGTCAATATACCAGTAACAACGGAACACATCACGGAGCATATCAAATACTTGCCGTAGAGTTATCGCTCCCTTCATTGCCGGGGTGTCATATCCCGCGCCTAAAGCATTACTCTTTGGCGTAAGGAAAAGGCGATAATTGAAATACGGGTCGCTCACGCCCTCTCCATAAAGGAATAAAGAGTGCAGCGCATCTTCCGTAAAAGTAAGTGTAGGGGCTATCTGTAAGAGCAATTTGCTAATAACCGATGCAAGCGGATAGGCATCTTTTATTGTGTATTGCGTTACCCCGTAAGTTTCAATGTCAATGGCAGGCTCAACAAACCACATCGAAAAGTCATCCCAAGCATTTCGAGCCATAGGGAAAACCGCTGCGCCGAATACTGCCGTAGTGGGTACTTGATAATATTTCCCCGGCTCAAAAAGACCATATTCCGTAGGATTGGAAGTTTTGCGCGTGCTGACTATCACTGCATCACTATTCGCGTAACCTGTTACGCGCTCATATATCCCGGACATTCCCGCCATATCATTCGCAGGGAGTGGAATAGTAGCAACATTTCCATAATCAATGGCATCTGTCAAAATGCGTGCATATACGTCAAAAATGCAGAAATTAATTGTGGCTATTCCCGTAGCGCTTTCGTTTGGTGACAGTTCAAAACTACGCCCCGCAAGGATATGCGGCGAATCGTAGTTTTCTCTCCATTGCCGAGTCCACTTCGGCGCAGCTGCCCCGTACTTAACAAGGGTAAGAGTATAAATACCGTAGTCATCATCCCCGTCAATGACGTGCTGCCAAGTGGCGGTCAATACGAAATTGTCCCCGGTTATCGTAAACGGCGGACGTGTCGCTTCCGGCCCGCTTAACGTAGCGCCTCCCGTAGCATCGGGATAGATATTCCCGGACACCATAACCGCGCTCTGACTTGCGCAAAGTGAGAATCCGCACCGGGCCAATTCCGAGGAATCTTCGACTGCCTCGCAGTCCTGCTCCCACCACATACCGCCGAGCCAGCATCCGACAACATTTGCTCCGCTTCGGTAAACCTGCAACATCGGCCTCTTGTCCAGTGTCACTTTAGCCATTGCAGGCGTGAGTTTCACTATGTCAAACTCCTTTTCAATACCGTCAAGCAAGGCAGCATATTTATCCACCGGGGAAGGCTGCACCGTTATCGTTTCATCATCTTCGTTTACCGTGCAGTCGGCAAGGGTAAACTCGCCCGTCCAGTAGTCAGTCCAGCTATCTCCGGCATCTTGGCTAATCTGCACCGTAAGGCTGAACACCGTGCCAAAGAGGTAACCCCGGATAAAAGTATAATCCTCGCCCTCAAAGGTCAAATCACCCGTAAGGCGCTCGCGGAAAAAGCGCTCGCCTCCCTCCAGTGTCCACTCCTTTTGCAGCCCCTCCCCATAAACGGGATAACTCCGGCGTGTAGTGCCGGAGGCCGTGAGTAAGAATTTATAGATTGGGTACATATCAGTCTATGATTTAATCTTGCGCGTCAAATTGCGGTATCTTATTATGGTGTTGCCCTCCCGGTCAGTATAGCGCGATTCCTCGCCCTGCTGGCGTATAGCTCGCACATCCTTTTCCAGCCCGGCTATATTGGTATTACCACCCATTGCAAGCACCGCCCCGGCCATTTCCTCCCCGGCCTTTGCAAAGCGCTCGGAGAAAGTGCCATTGTTCAGCGAGTTAATTACTTCGGGAATCAGACTGCCATACTTGCGGGAATTGCGCTTATTAATAACGGCAAAGTACTCGCCGCCCTCTGCCCTGCGCCGTGTCCCGTCTTTCTTTGTACCGAGGTCAATATCGTGGCCGCTTGCGTGGCTTCCACCCTGCAACAGTTCAACAGTGCCCTCGCCGTACTGCTCCGTAACCTGCGCGGCCCTTATCTTGGCAGCAGCGAAACTTCCCCACATTGTTCCGATAGCGGCTATTGCGAGGGCCGGGCCGATTGGGGTAATTCCCGAAAGGGCTTTCCAAATATTTGCGCTCGCGGTTACAAGACTTGAAGCCTGCATCGCTGAATCAATAAGCATTTGCGCCCGTTGTGCTTTCTTTTGTTCCTCTATCGCCGCCGCTTGGTTGCTCTTGGCAAGGGCGAGTTCCTTGCGTGCGGTTTCCTCCCGGCTTGCATATCCCTGCTGACGCGCTTCTATCTCCGCATCCAGCATCCGTTGTGCCGCTTCTACCTGCGCATCAGCCGTGCTGCGTGCTGCATCTGCCGCATCCTTCCACGAATCAATAAGCGAATCAATACTGTCCTTTATACTCCCAAGAGCCGAATTGAGGGCGCTCTGCTGGTCATCATCAAGGGAAATTCCCAGCAATTCATAGATATTATTGAATCCAAGCCGCTTCTTCTGCTCGTCAATCCCTTCGATAGTCTTTTTGATTGCGTCAATTTCCGCCTGCGTCATTTTGTTTGTGGCAGTCTTATTGATTTCAAGAAGCGCCTCCAAACGTGCTTTCTCTTGGTCGAGCCGGAACTCGGTCTTTTGGCGCTCGTTCTTGTCCAGCATATCGAACTCCGCTTGCTGCAAGTCCTGCATCGCTTTGAGGTCGCGCTGCGCGAGGGTTGTACGAAAATCAGCCTCGGTTTGTAGGGCCAATTTGTCATACTTCGCGTTTATCGCCGCCTCATCTTGGCGCAGGTGTTCGACTTTCTGCTTGTTTTGCTCCAGTTCAATCTGCCGGGCCTTTTCGTTGGCCGCAAGGCGTAGCGCCAACTCTTGCTCCGTGCCCTTTTCAGTCACTGCCAGTTGTAGCTGGATAGCCTGCTGGTCGGCTTGCAGCCTTTGGGTCTTTATCTCTGACACTTCCTTTTCGTGCTGCTGCCTTACCTTTAGTGCATCCGCGTCAAACTTGGCATTGATAGCGGCTTCATCCCGGCGCTCGCTCTTTACCCTTTGGCGGTTGCGCTCCAGTTCCAGCTGCCTTTCCGCTTCAACCTTATCCAGCCGCTTTTCAAGCATTTCCTCCGTTCCCTTTTCGGTCGCAGCTATTTCCATATTGATAGAATCCACTACGGCTTGACGGTCTTTGATGCGCTGCTGCGCTGCTTTCTGCGCCGCTTTCTGCTGCTCCTTTGTCAGTTTGTCTTGCTTGTCTTTTTCATCCTTGAGGGCTTGATTAGCAGCCTTTTTGCGTTCTTCCTCCTGCTCGGTTATAAGTTTACCGACTTGCTTCTGCGCCTCCAGCGCGGCAGTATAGCGATAGTCCGCTTCCTCGGCTGCTTTGGCTTTCTTTCCGGCGGTAAAAGGACTTGACTTATCCAGTTCCTTATAAGCCTCATCACGCGCTTTCCGCAGCGCCTCAACCTGCGCACCGATAGCGCCGCGAGCAGCTGCCGGGTCTGCCGCTTGTTTTACTATGTTCCCGAACTGCTCCGAAAACATATCCCGATAATTCCCGACACCCGTCTGCACCGGGAACAATAGCTCCTGCGTCTTTTGGATAATCTTTGTCAGCCAGTCAACGGTACTCTTGAAAATGCCGTTGCTTTCCTCAAACGCAAGGGTAAGCCCCTCCCAAGCGGACTTCATCAGCTTGACACTTCCCTCCAGTGTGTCAAGGCGCTGGGATTGGATGCGGTCAAGTTCCCCACTGACATCTTCAAGGCTCGCCCTTAATTCCTTGGCGCTCTCCGCGCCGGAAAGGAAAGATGTAAAGGCCGCGACACTTCGTCTGTCGGTTAATCCAAGCGCTTCCGCAAGGTCAACCCCTTCCTCTTTCAGCTTTTGCAGCGCGGTCATTATTTCCCCGAAACTACGTGCCGAGCCGCCGAGTTTCTGCGCCAACTTACCATTTGCATCTGAAAGATTCAGCAAGATGTTTCGCGTAGAGGTCGCGGCGGTGCTTGCGTCAAATCCGGCATTCGCAAGGCTACCCAGCAGGGCAGTAGCATCCTTAACGGAAAGCCCGAAGGCATTTGCCACCGGGAATACCGTTCCGATACTGGTACGTATCTTCTCAAAACTTAATGCGGAATTGTTTGTGGCAACCGCCAAAGTCCCCAGCACGTCATCAGTGTCGGCGCTTGTAAGGTTAAAGGCGCGGAGGGTAGAGCCAGCCACTTCGGCTGCTTCGCCGAGGTTTGCGCCTACCGCCGTAGCGAACTGAAGGATGCTCTTTTGCATCCCCATAATTTGCCCCTCTTTGAAGCCGAGTTTAGCGAGCGCCGTTTGCAGTTCGGTAACTTGGCTTGCCGTGTATTCCGTAGTCCTGCCGAGGCTCTTGGCGCTCTCCGTCAGCGCGGTCATTTCCGAGCGGCTTACTCCCAATATGGTTGACAAATCGGCGTTGGCTTGCTCAAATTCCCGTAGTGTCTTGATACTTCCCGTGACATAGCGCCCCAGCATCGCAAACATTCCCACAACGCCCCCCAATATAACGCCGAAACCCTGCACGGCCTTTGCACCAAGTGGCAGGTCGCTATTCGCCAGCCCCCGGACACTTGCCCGCATCTGCGTGAAACTGTTCACAACAGTCCCCAGCGGGCCGGGCAGTCTGCGGAGCGCGTTTTCATAGTGGCCGACTTCGAGGGTATATTTCCCGGTCGCTTTTTGGAGGCGTGACATTTCCTCATATATGAGGCGCGTTTCCGTTTCCAACTGCCGCCCTGCTTCCGTGCCCTGCCGCTCCGCGAGGCTCATTTCGTTAAGGCGAATCTTATTGAGCCTATACTGCGCGGATAGGCGGTTATAGCTGCCCTCCTCTGCCTTCTGCCACTGAACGAGCAGTTTGTCTATCTGCGTGGCTTCGCGCTTGGCCGCGTTGGCCCTTTGTTGTTGCAGGCTTGCGCTCCTTTGAGCTTCTGCCACCGCTTTATACTCGCGGGTAAGTTTCTCGCTCTGCTCGCTTATCCCGGCTATCGCCTCGCGCTGCTGCTCCGTTGCCCCGGACATACTGCCGAGGGACTTGGCAAGGTCGGCGGCAGAGGCGCTTATCTTGCCCTTCATTTCCTCATACTTCGCTATCAGCGCATTAAGTTGCGCGATAAGGTCAGTAATGGAACTGTCGGGCTTTATAAGGTCGCTATATCGTATCGGATTGGGGTTCTCCATATCTTTTTCAGTTATTTTTTCAAAAAGTCCCGTATTTCGGGCTTATAGCAATCGGGTGTATAATTTATTAGGTTAAGTGTTTAACGTCCAAATTTGGCCTTGTTTCGTGCCTTTTCGGCCTCTTTCTGCCTGCGCTGAACAAAATCATACGCACTGTAATACTCAAAGACGGTGCAGGTCTTGGGGTTTATGTGCAGTTGCTCGCTCAACACAAGACACACATCTTCAAAGTTGCGGTCTGCCTTTACTTCTTCGCCCTCCGGCCCGTCAAACACCCGCGCCGGGGCAAGTGTCGCCATTCGCGTAGTCAGTTCTTCAACATCCCCGTTCCCGTTTGGGTTTATCCCGGCGGCAAGCAGCGACAAAACCGCCGCAGTCCTGCGCTTCATTAAGTCAAAATATTCTTTCGTTTCGGGGCTTTCAAACAACGTGGGAAAATACAGTGTCAGTTCCCCCTCAATTTTTTTTTTGACGGACATTAACTGCCCGTCTATCTCCCCGCTCGGCACGTCTGCCAGCAACTCCAACACCCGGTCAATACTCGCATCGCTGGCATCCGGGATTTCCTCTTTATCCACCCGCTTGACAAGCGCTGCGAAAGCACGATGCCGGGGCAGCAGCTCCGACTGGATAAGGAAAACGCACTGACGCAGGTTCGCCAGTTCCTGCTGCGCATCTTTCATCTTTCCGGCCATAAGGTAACGCCGTGTCTTTTCAAGGCGCTGGTCGAGCGCCGACACATCGCCGCCTATCCCGGCATCAATGAGCAGTAGCTTCTGATACTTATGAAAGCGCACAACGGGCAGTTCATCAACTGCCCCGTACATTTCCACCGTGTGTTTCCCTATCCTCGTTGTTACCATAGCCGTAAAGCAATAAGGGTTGAGCAAGGAGGGGCGAGAAGGAGTGTCCAGTGCCCCGTAATGGCTATCGCTCCCAGCGCCACAAGCACACAAATCCACCACGTAGTGCAGAAGTGGCAGGAAAGGAGTTTATACAAGAAGTCCCAGCGCGTGTGTACCTGCGCCCGCTCAATCCAGCCCCACTTGTTCGCAAGCGCAAGCGCAAAGGCAGCAGCAAGGGCGATAACAACCACCCAGCAAACAAAATCAACTATACACATACTTCCAAGAAATCAAGTGTCCCGTCAATACGAAAACCCCCGTAAGGGTGCATTAGAAATTGATTGTCAACTTCATCCAGCGAAAAGCCCCGGTAGATGTTCGCGGCCTGCTCAAAAATGCGTGTTACCTCAATGTGCCCGCTTGAAAGCGCGAAGCCAGTGCGCCCGGTCAAAACCCGTAACACATCGGCTTTCAACTGCTCGGTGTTGCGATAGTTCGCCCGGTCAAAAGCCCGGCGGCAATCAAACCAAACAACCAATCCAAAAGGGGAACGAATCTGCTTCAAGCCCACGCCCGGCAGAACCGTCTGCGGGTCATCAATGGCAAAAAAGCTGAAATTCCCTATCTCTGCGTCCGGGCTTACTTCAACATAGTCATTCGGCGCGTGCCCGTTCCAGCCCCCGGCATAGACATTCGGCAGTGTGTACCGCCTACCGCCCGGCGAGGTCTTGACAAGGCGCTGCGCACGCCCGAAAGCAACATCCAGCCAAGGAACTCCCGTTATAAGCCCCTGCTGGATTTCTCCGATTACGCGGTCAAGCATAACCGCTCCCTCAATTATTGGTGCGCGATTGTCAGACAACATAAAGCATCAACTGCATATAATTCAACAATTCTTCGTAACTACCGCTCTCCCATATCTCCTTCCAACTCTCATTCGACAAGCCGAATACATCTACTCCGTATTTGGCGATTATCCCCTTTGCGTAGGCCGTTTCGCCTATTATGCCAAGTGTATCAACGCCAAATTCCACGCCTAATTCTTTGTGGAATTTCCCGGTAATATACAAGTTCGGCGCATCGGGGTTTCGCGTAACCGTGTACGGATATGTCAAGTCCTGCTTCCAAGCCGCATACCGCCCCGCGCTTTCAACGGAGTAGAAGTGCCCGCTCGGCTTCAAGTCCTCGGAATAGAATGGGTGTATGTCCTCCCCTCCACTGTCCTTGCCAGCAAGCAACTGGATGCGCTGGGCCTCCAAGATGTCCCCCTGCCGGAGCAAGAGGACATCGCGGATAATCGCCCCGGATTGCAGACCGTTCTGCACACCCGTAACACGCGAAAGCAAGTCAGTGAGGATTGACATAATTAGGAAATAGGCAAACCTATCAGTTTCTGCGCATCCTCCCAAGTGATGTTGACAAAACGTACATCTGCCGCTGGCCCGGTTTCAGAGAGAGTAAGCGCTTTAATCATATTTTCTACAACAGTTGTTATAATTTTTTTTCCGTCAACGCAAACGTCAATATCTACTTGGGTTGTTGGTACGTATATGGAATTATCTTCACCGTCATATTCCAAAGAAGGAAGATTCTGCATTAGCCCGTATTTTTCATCTATTGCGTGCTGAATGGCGGCAAGACCTTGGTATTGGGGGACAGTATAGGGCATTTTAATAGAGAGTACTTGCCCATTACCTTTTGACCATACATCTGCGTTATCGGGATAGAGTCCCAAAACTCTATTAAAATCCCCTTCATCCTCAACGGTATCTTTAATTATACAGTCAAAGCCTATTCCGTTGAGGATAGCTTTTTTTAGTTCTCCCAACGCGGCAGCATCTTTAGCAAATGACCTATCCTGCTTCGGGGCGATAATTTTGTAATCTTGTTGTGCTATACTTGGCATAATTGTAAAATTTTTAAGTTGTTAAAAAGATTAAAGTTCTGAAAAAGAGTAAGTGCCGTCAACTAATTGCCGAATATAAACGCGGACTGTCATATCAGTATCCGCATCATTAGCATAACAAAAACATACTTGCGGCTTATCATAGCTGTCATCACGGTCAACAAGAACAACAAAAGTTCTCATATTATAGGCATCAATAGTTGCCCTATAATATTCCCCCTTAAAAAGATTATCAAATTGTTCCGGCGTGATTCCAAGCAACGTTATCGCTTCGCTTTTTGATTTATTCGCAAAATAATCCCCGGTTATATGTATAAGAGTAGGGCCGGGAAGCAAATCTGCAATCCCGTTAAGAATCTCGGCGAGTGCGCCACCTATGTCAACCTGCGAGCCTTGCCCGGCGATTTTCTTGGAAACAAGTTCCTTTATTTCTTGTGGTGTCATTGTTTTCTCTTTTTTAAGCCCGTTTTTGGGCGTTATAAGTTTCAGCTAATAAATTATATTGTTTTCGGCTATAAGCCCGAAATACGGGAGTTTTTACAAAAATAAGTGCCTAAACCGTGCGATAGCGCACTCCGTGATTGTTCTCGCATAGACATATCCTATCCAGTCGCTGCGTGTCAATGGCAAGGGCCTTGTACGCCTGCGACAATTCATAGGCAAGTCCGCTCGCCCGGCCCTGCGGGTTTCCGTCAACTTCGTAGAGTATGGAATCGCGGGTCGCGTTCACTTGGTGGCGGTTTACACGTACATCGGGATTCATAGCAAGGGTACGGAGGGCGCTCACTGCCACCTGCTTCTGCAACACTGTGGCAAAAATGCCCCTCTGCTCTATGATGAAATCCGTCAAATCACACCCGATAGTAATCTCGGCGTTTATGCCGTAATTCCGGGTATTCGTGTAAGCCAGCCTGCCGATGTCAAACATTTCCCCGTCCCAGCCATCCGGCTCGCGCACTGCAAACGGCGACACTTGCAGGTATTTAGTCAGCTGCTTCCAGCCCTCAATGCTCCCGCCGAGGCAGGTCTGACAAGGCTCTGCGCTCCAGTCTTTCGACACGTTAAGAGCCTCCATACCCGCCGGAAGTTCATCCTGCGCGTAGCACAAAAACCAAGCGCCCCCGGCATCCGTATCCGGGCCGAGGTAAGGCAGGTAGAAGTCATCAAGGGTAAACCACTGGAAGCCGCCACTGGTATTCGTGTAATTGAGTGTCGCGGTCTTTATTGGCTCGTTCTGCGATGAGTGGAAAAGGTAAATGTTGACCGCACCCGTGCCGCCTACCATTTGCAGGCCGATTCGCTCTATCTTCGCCGTTACTCCCAGCGCTCGCACGGGCACAATCTCCAAGCCGACAATTCGGTGGGAGTTGTCTATCGTGGCCTTTAGCCGGGCCGCTCCGTCAAAGAATGTCCTGCGTTCAACGAGGCTGCGCGTTTCGCGTGCCAACTCTTTGTTCTGCAAGAATGTCTGAACCGCCGTGTGTACGGCGTTACGGGTAAGTCTGCGCAAGAAATCAGAAAGAATATTGTACTTCTTCCAAGAATCGCCCTCAACTGGTTCCGTGTCAGTAGTGCGTAGAGCTTGCCAATAATCCCCGGAATGGCTGACAACTGCTCCTGCCGGATACATTGTGCCGGACACCCACTGTGGATACTGAAAGCCCCAGTCATCCGGCATTATAGCAGCCATATTGTCAAGGGTCACAAGCGGGTGCGCCCCTTGAAAGGTTAGGCCGCTCTCGCTTACTGTCAAGTCGGTGTCAATGGCTTTTGCCGGGTCATAGGACTGCTCCCAGCCCACTACATTCATCAGCGCGGTTTCTATCTCGTTAAGACGTATCATATTCTTTCGCTCTTTGTTTTTGTAAAAAAGGGGAAGGGGCTACAAACCTGCACCCGCCTTCCCCTTACGGAAATCAGCAATTATCCTCCCCTCTTACTACACTTCGGAAGTATAAACGGGATTTTCCTCGCTATTCACAACCTCAACGGGAGTGGCGAAAGGATTGAGGCTTCCGGGTGCTGCAACCTCCAGTTTCACGATAGGATTGGCAACTTCCTCGGGGTCGGAGTTATAGGCCACCACAAAAGCAATGTCAACGGAGAAACCGAAGTACTCCTTGACGTTGCAGGTCATATCCTCCGATGCCGCCCCGGCAATGCCGGACTGGTCGCCGACTGCGGTGTAGTAGTGGCTTCCTACGGGCAGGTCAATGAAAGGCAGACGCACAACATCCCACTCGTGGAAGTTGGCACGGGTACGGGCAAGAGCCTCGCGGTCAACACGGGTCAGCACGCCCACATTTCCGTCAACAACTGCGTAAGCGCTGGCGAAGATGCCGCTCTCGTTCTCAATGTTGTTGGTATAGTGGAACACCTTTCCGGCATACTCGTTGCGCTTGTTGACATCGTTGTAGATGTCGTGCTGGGCGAGTTTCTGCACGGTGGAATCAATACCCGCGTTTCCTACGATATGGATAGTTCCGGGATAGGCGTTTGCACGCATAAGGGCGTTGACATCGCCGAGGAACTCCATACGGGCAGTCCAAGGAATCTGCACACTGTTACCAGTAACGGTGTAATAGAGGGTGTCCTTGAAAACCTGCGTCTTGTTTGCCTCCAGCGCGGCGATAGCCTGCACATCCATAGCGGTAGCGAGGGCGCGGCAGACTTTCTCCATTTTGCGGGCGAAATCGTGCTCGTAGGAAATCTCATTGTTCCTATACAACTGGGGAACCATTGTAAAGCCAACGGAAAGAGTGACCCAGTTGATAGTGTAGAGGGCGGAAGTGTTCTCATCGTCAGCGATGACGCAAGAACGGGAGTTGCTTACCTCCACATCACCGTCATAGTTGATAACGGGAATCTGCACGGTGTTGCCCATAGAGGCAAAAGCGCGGTCGCGGAGGTTGGGGTTGATAATTGAATTGGCGGCGTTGGTCTGCTCAATGAAGAAGTCCAGTGCGCCGTACTCCAGCGGGCGAGCCATATTGCGGTCAAATTCCGGGTTTTCTACTCGCCAGTTCTGCAAACGGGTTGCAATAAGTGACATAATCGTAAAGTTTTTAATAAGTTGTTAAACTATCTCCCGGCTGACCCATTGCGCGGGCTGGTAATATATCTTGTTACTGTAAGGGCAACGCCTTGACGTTGTTTTCTTTCCACGCGGTTCGCATCGCTTCATCAAACTCCTTGCTGCCTATGGTCTTGCCCTGCGCAAGAAGGCTCTTTGTTATGGCCTCATAAGCCTGCTTCTGCGTGGTAGCGCCACCGAGGTCAACATTGGCGTTTCCGCCCTCGGTAGGAGGGGTAAAGTGGCTTCCCGTCCCGGTCTGCTTGCGGCCTTCTTCCAGCACTCCCATCCCTTTGAGTGTGTCGGTAAGCAGTTCAGCCGCCGTGTACGGATTCAGTGCGTTGTTGGGGTTGCGCTTCACTGCGCCGTTCTCCATAAACACAAGTGTCTGAACACCGTTGTTTTCCACGTACTCCGGGGACATCCCCTTTACTGTCGCAATTGCCTGCTTCAATAGTACTTCCGTAACCGCTTTCGGCAGGTCGGCCTTGAATTTCAGCCCTGCGCTCGCTGCCGACAAGTCGCTTGAAAGACGGAAGTCGAACAGTTCCTGCTTGTGCTTCGTTTCTGCCGTGTCAAACTGCGTTTTGAGGTCATTGTACTGCTTCGTTACGTTGCCGAGGTCGGCTTGTGCCTGCGCGAGCTGGCGTTTTGTTTCAGCATCTGCGCCACCCTTTGCGATAATGCCTTCAAGGCGTGTCTTTTCGGCGGTCAGTGTGTCAATCTGCCCCTGCAATTCAGTGGCCTTGCCTGCCTGCCCCTTCATTTCGCCTATTACGCGCTTCGCGTAGTCATAAGTCTTTTCGGTTCCGTTCTTGGCGATGCCGGAGGCTGCAAGTATATCTGCATCCAGTCCCCCGTAAATCTCCCCGGTCTTTTGACCGATAACGGAATCCTCATCATTGCGCGACATTGTAACGATAGCGCTTACCTGCTCATCAGTTAATCCGGCAGTCGCGGCGTTTGCCCTTAAAATTTCACTTGTCAGTGCCATAAATTCTTTCCCTTTGAATTTTACTTGTTTTTCGGGCCTTAAAGCCCGCCGGGGTATTATTCCTCGGTTTTGGTTTTGTTGGCCGTTTTAGAGGGCTTTTTGGCCTCTTTAACGGGAGTTTCTGCGTTATCCGCGCTTGCAGCCGCTTCTGCTTCGGCCTTCGCTTTGGCCTCGGCATCTATCTTCGCTTGCACTTCTGCGGCTGCTTTAGCTTCTGCTTCTTTCTTTGCGAGGGCCGCTTCAACGGCCTTTGCTACTGCTGCGTCAAACTTTGCCTTTTCGGCCTCTGCCTTCTTCTTGGCAAGGGCTTCGGCATAGCCAACCGGATTGTGCAGGATGTTAACGGTGTAGCCCTGCTTGCGGAGGGTTTTCTGCACGAAGGTTTCAAAGGTCTTTTTGCCGAACTTCTGAACCCTCGGTTTGGAAATCTTCACGCCCGTCTTGGGGTCATACTGGATTACTTCGATGACGCAGTGGTAGAGCAATTCCTCGCCAGCCGGGACTGCGTAATTGTCTGCGGTGAGTTTATCTACCGTGACATTTTTTTCGTCTTTAGTTTTCATTTTGTTGTGTGTTGTTTACTGCTGCATCCCCGGCCACATAGTCGGCAAGGGTAGCTGCGATTTTGTCAATCTTGCGGTCATACGGAAGCGCCGAGCCGAACTCAACGATATTCGTATTCTCGCGTTCAAACCTGCGCACAAGCGCCGGGAAATTCAGCTTGACCCGGAGAGCCGCCGCATCAATCAAGCCCTTGTCAAAGGCGGCTATCGCCTCATCCTTGCTTAAATGGTGCAACGGTTCAAGGTCAGCAAGAATCTGCATCCGCTGGAGTTGTGCCGGGTCATTGCGCCACTCCGTTTCGATAATCTGCTGCTGGAGCGCATCAAGTTCAGCCTCGCTTGCGCCTGCTTCCTTTGCCGCTTTGTATTTGGCTCGCAGGTCATCGGCAGTGTAAAGGTAGAACTCCGTTCCGTAGTCAATACGCGCTGAAATGAAATAGCGCCCGTAACGCAAACGGCAGCAGGTTTCATCTACCCACTGCTGCGCCTGCTCAAAGCCCTTTTTCACTCGCCTCAAGACGGTTGTTACACTCTCAAAGTTTGCGCGTACCTGCTGCTCGTTAAAGGCATCCCGGTCGGTTACGATTTCATCCTGCCCGACAACCGCCGTTATTATTTCCTCCCGCAAGCGCTTCTGCTCGGCCACATTGTAGTCAAGGGCATCGCGGTCAACGGAAAGCAACTGCACGGGATTACGGAGGTCGGGGATATTTTCAGTTTCGTTGGGAATAGGTATTTCAACAAAACTGCCAGCCCCGACAATCCGTTTGTTCCCGCACTTGGGGCAGCGCATAAGCAGGCCAGCCGGATCAAGGCGATAACGGCCCTGCTTATCACGCAGGAAGCCTCCGTCACAATAGTCGCCGTTTTCTGCGTTGGAATAATCGCAAGCCTGCTCATAGCCCGAAAGGATTGGATAAGCGCCCATCAAGTCAAGCTGCCTCTTGCTGATATGGAAGAACTCAAACCAGTCAAGGCTCTCCAGTTCGCAACTCAAAGGGCTTTCCTTTACATCGGGGTCATCCAGCGAAAGCGGGGTACTCCAAAAGAAACGCGCCGGGCAGTAGCCCAAATCGTGCGCCGTTTCCAATTCCGGCTCGCCCTCCAGTTGGCCCGTGTGCTTCTCATCTTTCCAAACGCGGTAGGTCGCATCATCTATCACAATGATACGGTCTTTGTGCCGGAAAACGATATAGTCCATTTGCCCCGTTGTAGGGTCTGCCTTATAGGTCAGCACACTGTCAATCGGTAGCCAATAGAAATAAGGTTCGGGCTTCGGGCCGTGCTGCTCGCGCTCCAAGTCAACGATAAGCACTGAATTGATTTCGGATTTGAAGAACTCCCAGCCTTTTGTCTGCCACACTTCGGGTTCGTGCAGGTGCGCCCGGCGGTAATCCTCCCAGTCCTGCGCATCATCCGGCACGGAGAACTCATAACTGAAAAGAGGATTTTGCCCGGAGAAAATGCGGCTCAACTTATCAAAGCATACATCCGCTATCTCATTTGTCTTAACGGGATAGCGGAATAGCGCCTTGAAGAGAACGAACTTATCGTGTGGTAAGATGTTCTCTACCATTGCGAGAAACTGCGTCAGCGGGAGGCTGATATACGGGGAGTTGAAAGTGGTTATGCGCTTAACAGTGTGGAACTTGATGCGACCTTGATGCATCCGCGCCCGTGTCAATGTCGCGGCCCTTTCATTCTTCCGTAGTCTTTCCCTTATTTCCTCTGCGGTGTAAGGCATTTTCTACAAACTCATACGGGGTTTTTTCCGATACTTTCCAGCCGGACTGTGACATCCGAAGCAGGCGCTCGGCGTGTTCAAAAGAGAACTCGCGTTCTACGCCTGCGTCAGATACCAGCAGTACAGTTGTTTTCTTCGCTGCCATTGTTACTCGGCGTTCTGAAGGTCGGTAAGAGGATTGAAGTCGGTGGGCTTCAAGATTACAAGACCGTCAGAGTAATTCTCGGCGTAGTTCCACTGAAGCAGGTTGTAATCCTTCGCATCATAGTTTCCGTGCAGTTTGCTACCCACATAGAAGCCACGAATAGCGATAGGATAATAAGTGCCAGTAGTTTCGCCTGCGATAGCCTCAATACGGCCATTCTCATCAAAGAGGAACACACCGAGGTTTCCGGCGTTGGCCTCGCAAGCCAGTTCTTTGAGAGCGGTTGCAACTGACTGGGGAATCCCCCTCATCTGACCTTGGAACTGGATAGGCTGCTCACCGAGAACGGTAGGGATGCCGCCGAGGACATCATTGCCGCCACCCGAAACACGCGGCTCGCCGCCACTGTCTGCCGGGGCGTAAATGTAAGGGGTAACAACAATCTTTTCACCGTCCTCTGCGGAAAGTTTTGCAGTCCACGAAGCC
>JAZOXE010000138.1:0-1964 GCA_045659525.1 Faecousia sp.
ATTCCGGAAAAATATTTCGGCATCACCCTCACCGGCAACCGGGAAACCGGCTATGCCGCAACACCGATAAAATGAAGAAACCGCTGCAAAGCAATGCTTGCAGCGGTTTCTACTTGGGGTAGAATCGGCTTTCTACATACCGGGGAATAGATTTTGAAAGAGTAGATTGTGTTTTTATAAGGCGGGGCATATAATTTGGATATAGGTTGTTTTTTGAAAGGAAATACTATGGAAAAATTTTTGATCGTAACTGACTCCTCCTCTAATCTGACCGGATTGCAGGAACTGCCCTTTGCTTTTGCTCCGCTGAAGATCATCACGGCAGACCGGGAATTTACCGATGATGCCGATTTGGATGTTTCCGGTATGGTAAATTATTTTGACAGTTATAAAGGCCGTTCCAAAACGTCCTGTCCCAATACCGGCGATTGGCTGGAAGCCTTTAAAGATGCGGAGCAGATCTTCTGTATCACCATTACCAGCGGATTGTCCGGCAGTTACAACAGCGCGTGCGCTGCGAAGCAGGTGTATGAGGCGGATCATCCGGAGAGGAAGGTACATGTGATCGACTCGCTGTCTGCGGGACCTGAGATGGTTTTGCTGCTTGAAAAACTGACAGAGTATATCCGGGAAGCATTGTCCTTTGAACAAATCCGGCATAAGATCACCGCTTATATGGAGAATACCGGGTTGGCGTTCATGTTAGAATCTTTGAAAAACTTTGCCGCCAACGGACGGGTATCACCCGCGGTGGCAAAAGTGGCTGGCGTTTTGGGTATCCGCGTCGTAGGCAAGGCAAGCGCGCAAGGTACGTTGGAACCCATCAGCAAATGTCGTGGTGAGGCAAAAGCGCTGACGGCAATTATAAATCATCTGCAGGAAAGCGGTTTCCAAAAAGGAAAGGTGCGCATTGCCCACTGCCGTAATGAAGGCGCAGCAGACAAACTGCGGACGATGCTTCTGACCCAATATCCCCAAGCGGATATATCTATACACGCTTGCCGGGGTCTTTGCAGTTATTACGCAGAGAGCGGCGGCTTGCTGGTAGGCTACGAAAAACATTAAAAAAAGGAACCCTCAGGGGCAACACTCCGTAACGCAGCATCGGTTTTGAACGATCCCTTTTCTGCTTAACTTCACAAAAAATTCCCGAAATGCGTCAGCATTCCGGGAATTTTGTTGTTTGTTAATCAAAAAAGTTTCCACTTCAAAACTGCGTAGCACCTGAAAAGAATGGAGTTTGGCGTCAGACAAGAAAAAAGCACAGGAATCCTTTGTGGATTGCGAGCATTTTTGACGTTGTTCTGGCGCAAAAATACGTCTTTTCAGGCGATACTGCGCTACAGAGTGTTGCCCAAGGGTTCCTTTTTTTATTTAATTGCAGCAAGGTTCATGTTCAGGTCTTCCCAGAAAAGAACCTTTTCCACGGGGATCTTGTCGTCGGTCCACATTTTGTTCATTGTGTCCTCGGGACGGAATTCCTTGCTGTTTTCTTCCTCCAGCCAGGTTTTGAAATCTTCCAGGGAAATACCGCTGTCGGATACCAGTTCCTGCGCGTGGCTTGTGATGTAGGCAAGGTAGTTGGCAACCACCGGGTTTTCGGTGTTTTCCACATTCATGGTGCTGATAATCAGATTGCCTGCGCCCACCTTGAAAGAGAACAGATGGCTGAAACTGCGCAAGGTATCTTCCGGAACGAAGCCCTTCACGCCGTCTCGCTGTACACGGTAGCGGTCACGAACCGGCTTATCGATACCGATGATATGGGTGCGTACCTTGCAGGGCCAGTTGTCCAGGTTGACTTTGCTGCCCAAGTCCAGCAACGGCTGCATATTCCGGTCAAAATAACGGCTGTCACCCAGAAGATTTTGCAATTCCTCATTTTGGATAATGCCGCCTAAGTTGCTGCCTCTGTCCCAAATGCAGGGTTTGAACCGCTCCAAAGCGCCCAGTACATTCCATTT
>JAZOXE010000139.1:0-13406 GCA_045659525.1 Faecousia sp.
GCTCACGGGCCATACGCTCGTCGTTAACAGCGTTAAATTCATCACCGGGGGCAGGCACTTCTGCAAGACCGGTAATTTCCACAGGCACACTGGGGCCTGCGTTCTTCACAGTACGGCCCTTATCATTGGTCATAACACGGACACGGCCCACCGCTGTACCGGCAATGATAATATCCCCTTGATTGAGCGTACCGTTTTGAATCAGCAACGTGGCAATGGGGCCACGAGTTTTATCCAGTCTTGCCTCAATAACCGTACCCTTTGCGCGCCGGTCGGGGTTGGCTTTCAGTTCCTGCACTTCTGCGGTTAAAAGCACCATTTCCAGCAGGTTATCCAAACCCATTCCGGTCTTGGCAGAAATGGGACAGATAATGGTGTCGCCGCCCCATTCTTCGGGAATCAGTTCGTGTTCCGTCAGTTGCTGTTTGATTCGGTCGGGATTTGCCTCCGGCTTATCCATCTTGTTAATCGCCACAATAATCGGCACATTTGCAGCCTTTGCGTGGTTGATGGATTCTATGGTCTGGGGCATAATACCGTCATCTGCGGCTACCACCAAAATGGCAATATCCGTACACATCGCGCCACGGGCGCGCATAGAAGTAAAGGCGGCATGACCGGGGGTATCCAAAAATGTGATGGGCTGACCGTTACATTCCACGGTATAAGCGCCGATATGCTGGGTAATGCCGCCGGCTTCCCCGGAAGTAACGCTGGTGTTTCGGATGGCGTCCAAAGTGGACGTTTTGCCGTGGTCTACGTGTCCCATTACCACAACAACCGGAGCGCGGCCCTGGAGTTCTTCTGCCGTATCCTCATGGTCGTCAATAATCCGCTCTTCAATGGTAACGGTGATTTCCTTTTCTACCTTACAACCCATTTCCACCGCTACATATTCAGCCGTATCAAAATCGATGGCCTGGTTAATACCGGCCATAACGCCGTTTTTCATCAGCAATTTGATGACTTCACCGGCAGTCTTCTTCATTCGGGAAGCCAGTTCGCCCACGGTGATTTCCTCGGGGATTTTAACGGTAACCGGGGCTTTCCGGGCCACTTCCATCTGCAATCTGCGCAGTTTCTCCTGCTCTTCGTTGCGGGATTTATTGCCCTTGTACTTATTATCCTTTTTGTTCATTTGCTGGCCTTTTTTGCCACCAATTCTCTGCTTGCCGCCCTGGTAATTCTGAACGCGCTCCGATACCAGGCTCTCCACCCGGTCATCAAAGCGGGCAGAGTTCACCTGCACCGCAGAAGTATCCACAATCCGGCGCTCTCTTCTGCGCTCCGGTTGCGCCGGTTTTTCCGGCTTTACTTCTTCCGGTTTGGTTTCCGGTTTCTTTTCTTCTACCTTCTTCTCTTCCGGCTTGGTTTCGGGTTTCTTTTCTTCCTTTACCGAGGCTTTTTCTGCCGGCTTTTGAGAAGGGGGTACTGCAAACACCTGCTCCAAAGATTCAATCTGATTAGTTTGGGTGATATAGTCAAAGATAACATTGAGTTCTTCATCCTGAAGAACCTGTGTATTGGACTTTGGCTTTTCAAAGAACTTCGACATCACTTCCGTAATTTCTTTTACATTCATGCCGAAATCCGCTGCCACATCTTTTATTCGATATTTCACTAAACTCATATTCGCACCTCCAAAGGTCAATCTTCCTAATTCCCATTACGCACCCGACGACTGCGTCCCGCTTGCTGGTTCCGCTTATGGGCCGCCGCTTCTTGACGGCGTTGGGCTATCCGCCGGCTTTTTATATCTAAAACTTCTGTCTCCCGGCGAAATTCCCCGGCATTTGGCAACGCCTTCAAAAAGGCCAGCGCCAGCGCCGGATCGGTAAACGCCGCCAGCGCTAACTCGCTACGGCCGATTGCCATACCCAATTCATCTTTTGTAAACGGCACGCGAATGCAAATTTGCTCTGTGCCTGCCACGAAACTTTTGGCTCTGCGCCAAGTATGCTCCGTTGCGTCGGATGCTACCACAATCAGCCTCGCCTTTTTTTCCCGGGAAACTGCGCCTACCGGCTCTTCTCCCAGTTCAATCCGGCCAGCTTTTCGTGCCAGCGCCATATAATTTAAGGCTCTATCCATTTGCCCCGGCCTCCATCTCTTTGGTCAGCCGGGCAAAAACCGTTTCCGGAATCTCCGTTTCCAAACTGCGCTCCAGCGCCTTGGATTTTTGGGCTTTTTTCAAACAATCCAGGTTGGGACACACATACGCGCCTCGGCCGTTCAGTTTGCCGCTAAAATCCAAACTGACAACGCCGTCTGTGCCCCGAACAACCCGCAACAGTTCTTTTTTTGCCTTTCGTTCCCGGCAACCCATACATTGCCGCTGGGGTATTTTCTTTTGCACTGTGTTCCCCTCCTTCCTTAATACGGTTGTTTCCCTTAAATCCCCTCTGCCTGACTTTCAGGCTTAATGTCAATCTTATAGCCGGTGAGCCGGGCGGCAAGACGGGCGTTTTGTCCTTCTTTGCCGATGGCGAGGCTCAATTGGTCGTCAGGCACAACTACCCGACAACCCTTTGTTCCAGGAATCAAGTCTACAGAGATCACATCCGCAGGACTCAGTGCTGCCTGCACATACTGGCAGGGATCTTCGCTCCATACCACAATGTCCAGTTTCTCGCCGTGCAGTTCCTTTACCACTGCGCCTACACGCTCGCCCCGGGCGCCTACGCAAGCGCCTACGGGATCGATGTTTTCCATAGCAGCGCGCACGGCAACCTTGGATCGGGAACCGGCCTCCCGGGCGATATTGCGAATTTCTACCTGGCCTTCGGCAATCTCCGGAATCTCCAATTCAAACAGGCGGCGTACCACATTGGGGTGGGTTCTGGATACGTGAACCAGCGGTCCACGGTTGGCGCGATGTACTTCCAGCACATACACCCGAATCAACTTACCCTCTTGGTAAGTTTCGCCGGGAATCTGCTCGCTTACACGCAGAACCGCATCGCTCTGCTCGCCACCCTGGCCGATTCGGACAAACACATCTCCGGTGGTGGGATCAATCCGCAGAACCGTACCGGTGAGCAGTTCTTGGGATTTGGAGGCATAACTTTCATAAATCATACCCCGCTCTGCTTCCCGAATTCCCTGCACAACCACCTGCTTTGCAGTTTGGGCGGCAATTCTGCCGAACTTCTGTATATCGATGGGCAGGCTGATGGTATCGCCTACCTTCACATTCTTATCCAGATTCCGTGCGGCATCGATGTGGATTTCCAGTTCGCTGTCTTCCACTTCTTCCACAACGGTTTTCATAAGATACATAGAAAGGCCGTCTTCACTTAAGTCCACAACCACATTTTCCGTGTTCATTTCCCGCTGGCCCTCCCGGTCTTTCCGGTAGGCATTGGTCAGCGCCTGCTTCAGACGTTCCACCATATAATCCACGGGGATGCCTTTGAGTTTTTCCAAATCACGCAGGCTGGAAAAAATCTCTGCGCCGATGTCCACTTTCGGTGCGGCCTGCTTCTTGGCTTTTGTATTTCTTGCCATAATCTTTCCTCCTATTGGCGTATTTTTAAAATTCTACCCGGAGCCGCACCAGTGCAACTTCCGATTTTTCAAACGTAATGCTTTCTTTTCCCGCTTCCACGGTAATTTTTCCCTCTTGGTAATCTTTCAGAATACAGGGGATTTCCTTCAATCCGTTTCGAGGGCGATACAGTTTTACCAAAATGGGACTTCCCATAAACTGCGCAAAATCTCCCGGCCGCTTCAGCGCCCGTTCCAAACCGGCGGAGCATACTTCAAAATGATAACTCTCCGGAATCGGATCTTCCTTGTCCAAAATCGGGTCTACCGCCCGGTGAATTTTCTCGCAGTCTTCAATGTCCACGCCTCCATCTTTATCGATGTAAAGCCGCAGAAACCGCTCCGAACCCTCCCGGACATATTCCACGTCCCAAAGGGTACATCCGCACTGCTCTACAATGGGCTGTGCAAATCCAGCAACCTGGTCTGTTACCTTCAAAAAATCCCTTCTTTCAGCGGAAAAGAGAGGGGCGAACCCCTCTCTTTCCATAGCGTTTACTCTTACATAATTGCATTATACCACCAAAATCCGAAGATTGCAAGGGGGTAAACTGTTTTTTTCTCTACCGGATGAGGAAATATCCTAAAACCAGCGCGCCCAATATAATCCGGTATATTCCGAAAGAGGCAAAACTGTGCTTGCGGACATATTCCATCAGCGCCTTAATCACAAACAAACTTACCACAAAGGAAACCACCGAACCGATAACCAATACTGCGATTTCCACGCCGGTGGCTTCTACCCCGGACAGCAGGAACTGCAAAAGTTTTAATGCGCTGGCTCCCAGCATCGTGGGAATCGCCAAAAAGAACGAAAACTCCGAACCGGCGGCTCTACCTACGCCCAAAAGCAAGGCACCTAAAATCGTTGCGCCGGAACGGGATGTACCGGGGATAATGCTCAAGCACTGAAACAGACCGATAAAGAGGGCGGTCTTATAGGTAATGGTGCCCACTTCCGTAATGGCTGCCTGCCGTTTTTCATTTCTTTTTTCCACCAGAATAAACCCGATGCCGTATACAATCAGCGCCACCGCCACCACAATAGCATTCAGGCTTACCCCTGCCAGTTGTGTGCCACGCAGGAACGCATCCAAAGGTTCATCCACCAAAAGACCGATAGCCGCAGAGGGAATCACCGCCACCACAACTTTCAGCCACAATTGCCAGGTATCCTTTTTCTGTATTGCGGTTTTCGACGGGGCAAAGGGGTTGAGTTTATGGAAAAACAGTACGATAACCGCTAAAATTGCCCCCAACTGTATCACAATTTCAAACAAGTCATAAAACGCGGAAGACATAGAAAGTTTTACAAACTCGTCCAGCAAAATCAAATGCCCAGTGGAGGAGATGGGAAGCCACTCTGTTACCCCTTCCACGATACCAAATAAAACGGCTTTCAAAAATTCAACAATGTTCTGCATAGGCCATCCCTTTCCAACAATCTGTTTCCGGTAATTTGAATTTGCAAAGATGTTATGGTATTATTATATTCTACACAAGGAAGATTTGCAAGATTTTCTTCGGTGTTAACATTTGGGGAGATAAGTCTTTACAATTTATTCACGATAAACCCTATTTTTCGGCTATAATTAAGGAAAAGAGAAATTTTGGGAGGTATTGCTATGGCAATTTCTGTTTTGGTAATTGAAGACGACAAGCACATTCGGGAACTGCTGCAACTATATCTGGAAAAAGAGGGCTACGCCGTTACCGTAGCGGAAGACGGTGGGCAAGGTCTTTCCAAATTCCGCGCCATCTCTCCGGATTTGGTGCTTTTAGATGTAATGATGCCGGTAATGGACGGCTGGACTGTTTGTAAAACCATTCGCAGCGAAAGCCAGGCACCGATTATTATGCTTACCGCTAAAGGAGAAACCGATGACAAAGTCACCGGTCTTAAGTCTGGCGCAGATGACTATATTACCAAGCCTTTTGAAATGAAAGAGGTTCTGGCCCGGATTGAGGCGGTTTTGCGTCGCAGCGGCGGAGCCGTTGCCGAGCAGAAATCCCGGCGGCTGGTTTTTGATAAACTGATCAACGATATGGATGCGTTTGAACTAACCGTAGACGGCAAAAAGGTAGACACACCGCCCAAAGAGATGGAACTGCTTTTCTACCTCGCCTCCTCCCCCAACCGGGTATATACCCGCAACCAACTTCTTGATGAAGTCTGGGGTTTTGACTACTTTGGCGATTCCCGAACCGTTGACGTCCACGTAAAACGTCTGCGGGAAAAATTGGAAGGCGTTTCCCAGCAATGGAATTTGAAAACCGTCTGGGCTGTGGGTTATAAATTCGAGGTATTATAAATATGAAAACAACTTTCAGCCGAATATTTGTCCCTGCAGCAATTGCGCTGTTAGTATCACTGCTGGTTGTGGGGTTTTCTATTCAGGTATTGGTGAAAGACTATTTGCAGGATCAGGCTATGGCCAGTCTTAAAAGTGAGGCCACAACGATTTCCGACTTGGCCGCCGCCTATTATACAAAAGACTCTCTTACCAGTCAGGAATTCTTCATGAATCTGTCGGTGGCATCCCAAGTCTCCGGCGCAGATGCGGTGATTTGCAACGCCCGGGGAGAACTGCTTTTGTGTTCCGACGCACCTTTGGGTTGTAATCACAAAGGTATGATTTTGGAACGGGCATATTTAGAGTCCGTTATTTCCTCCGGTTGTGTCACCAGTACCGGTTCGGTTTCCGGTCTTTATGACGGCGCCCGGTATGTGGTGTCTGTGCCTATTTATGACGCCTACGGTATCCCGGTAGGAATTGTGCTGGTTTCCTCCCCTATGGAAGCGGCTTTGCGGATTTTGAGCCGAATTGCCAATATCTATCTGGTGGTTGCGCTTTTGGTTGTTATTGTTTCCGTGATTGTAATGTCTTTTTTAGCAAGAAAAGTCAGCCGCCCTCTAAAAGATATGGCCATTGCCGCCAGTGCATTCGGTCACGGGCAATTAAAGTCCCGGGTGCAGTTGGACCATTCTTCTCCCAAAGAAGTGCAGGAACTGACTTTGGCCTTTAACAATATGGCCGCCTCTTTGGAACGGAGCGAAAGCCAACGTCAGGAATTTGTCTCTAACGTCTCCCATGAACTGAAAACCCCGATGACCACCATTGGCGGATATGTGGACGGAATGTTAGACGGTACAATTCCCCCGGAAAATCACAGAAAGTATATGCAAATTGTTTCCGATGAAACCAAACGCTTAAGCCGTTTGGTACGTAGTATGTTAGATATTTCCCGGCTCCAGGACCGGGAGATTCCCGATTCTAAAAAATCCCGCTTTGATATTTGCGAATGTATCGGTCAGGTGCTCATCACATTTGAACAGAAAATTATTCAGAAGAATGTTAACGTGCAGGTTCAGTTTCCGGAACTGCCCACTTTTACCTTGGCAGATGAAGATGCCATTACCCAAGTGGTTTATAATTTGGTGGATAACGGCGTGAAGTTCTGCCCCCAAGACGGAAATTTAGGTCTTTTGGTCCGTGTAGATAACCGGAAGATATATGTATCGGTTTCCAACAACGGGGAAACCATCCCCCTTTCTGACCTGCCTTTGGTATTTGACAGATTCCACAAACTGGACAAAAGCCGTTCGCAAAACCGGGATGGCTGGGGTTTGGGCCTTTACATCGTAAAAACCATTATCTGCAGTCACGGCGAAGATATTTCTGTCACCAGCGATAAAGGAGAAACGATTTTCACCTTTACCCTGCCTTTGGTAAACTGATTGCAACCGAGGTTATATATGAACGATATGAATAACGAAAATTACCGGGAAGAACCGGTATATCAAACCGGCAACACCCAACCGCCGAAAAAGTACAGGGGCATTCTCTGCGCGGTTTTGGCTTTCATCATTTTCGGTTTGGGTATTTGGGGTATTTTGGGCGGCGTCAAACTGCTGACCTACCAAAGGGACAGCGGTGACCGGGCTTTGTCCTTTTTAAATACGGTTTCCACAGAGCCTACCCAAGCGCCCATCCCCGAAAATTCCTCCTCACTGACATTGGAGCCTGCCCAAGACGGCATTGCCAACGTCCCCCAAACCGGTGGTCTTTCCCTGCAGGAAATTTACGAAAAGAATATTCAAAGTGTTGTGTCTATTTCCTGCACCGGTGGTTACACCCCATCTTCCGGCACTGGAGTTGTCTTCTCTGAAGACGGATATTTGGTAACAAATTACCACGTTGTAGAAAGCGCAAGTAATATTCAGGCGCAATTTACCGACGGTTCGGTTTTAACCGCAACCCTTGTAGGATTCGATGCCGCCACCGATCTGGCTATTTTGCAGGTGGCAACTCAAGATTTATCCCCTGCACAATTTGGCGATTCTGCCGCCTTACGCGTAGGCGATTGTGTTGTTGCCATTGGCGACCCTTTGGGCGTGGAACTTAGGGGCACTATGACCAACGGCATCGTTTCTGCCATTAACCGGGACATTGTGCGCAACGGTCGGAAAATGACACTGATTCAAACCAACGCCGCCCTGAATCCCGGTAACTCCGGTGGCCCGCTGATTAACTGCTACGGACAGGTGGTGGGCATCAATACAATGAAGATCGGTGACAACGTTACCGCTTCCGGTGTGGAGGGTTTGGGTTTCGCTATCCCCAGCACCACCGTAAAAGAAATCGTTGACCAGTTGCTGTCCCAAGGATATGTTTCCGGACGCCCCAGCCTTGGCTTTACCGGAGAAACAGTTAGCAGTATTTGGCAGATTTACTACCGCATCCCCCAAGGGGTATACATTAACCGCGTAACCCCGGGAAGCAGCGCCCAGCAAAACGGCATCTTGGAAGGAGATGTGTTGGTGTCTTTCGGTGACTATCGGGTGCGGGATGTGGAGACACTGACCTCCCTGCTGGCAAGTCACAGTGCCGGAGAAGAAGTGACCGTGGGTATTTACCGCGGTGGACGGCAATACTCCGTCACCCTTGTTTTAGGGCAGGCGCAATGAGGTATCCTTATGGAAAAAGTATATGAAAACAAAGTACAAGTGGTAAACGCCAACGCAGACTGCTTTGGCAGACTTTCCCCTACTGCAATTTTGGAATTGGCGCAAGAAGCCGCCACAGCCCACTGCAAAGTGCTGGCTTTGGACTGGGAAACCTTAAAGGAAAAGAACTTGTTTTGGGCAGTAATTCGCCACAAAGTGGAAATCAACCGACTCCCCCTGATCGGCGAAACCGTAACCGTGGAAACTTGGCCTATGCCTACCACAAAAGTTGCCTATCCCCGAGCCACCGCCGCCTATGATGAACAAGGAAGAGAACTGTTCCGTATGGTCAGTTTATGGGTGCTTATGGACCGAGACAGTCGGGCGATGGTTTTGCCGGGAAAAAGCGGTGTTTTGGTAGATGGTTTCCTCCGGGGTACGGAACTGGAACTGCCCAGCAATCTACCGGCACGGCAGGCCTGCGGCTCTGTTTCTCGACAAGTCCGGTTTTCCGATTTGGACCGGAATTTGCATATGAATAACACCCGGTACCTGAACTGGGTGACGGATTTACTGCCCAGTCCTTTCCATAAATCCCATCCGGTAAAAGGCATTACTCTTTGCTATCTTTCGGAACTGCGGGAAGGTCAACAAGCAGACCTGCGCTGGCAACTTTCCGATACCGGCACGTTATACGTCACCGCACACCGCCCTCCGGAGCAAACTGATAATCCCAACCAACGGATATTCTCCTGCGCGCTGGAATTTTAGTTGTTTCGTAAACTAATAATTTTTTCAACTGCATATTGGAAAAAACGGTGTAAAACCATTTTTGCCCTGCAATCTACCGGATGGCAGGGCTTTTTGCGCACATATTCTGTGGATAAGTATGTGGAAAAAGTGGAAAACTTTTGGTGACAAATCATAGCATTTTTCGCAATTTTTGAAAATTATGTTAACCTTTTTACTGGCTGAGAAAAACAGAAAATTGACAACCGCAGGGGAAAATGATACTATAAAACAAGTAATTTACCGGGAGGATTTTTATGCATTATCTTTTTATGCTCCTGCTGACGGTGGGAATTGTTGCCGCCGACCAAATTGTAAAGTTTTTCGTGGTGGAACAAATCCCGCTTCACAGTTTTGTGACGGCGATTGACGGCATTTTCCACCTTACTTATGTTCGCAACACCGGCGCGGCCTTTTCTTCTTTTCAGGGTATGCAATGGCTCTTTGCCTTGATCTTTCTCCTTTTTACTGCCGGTATTATTTGGGTATTTGTTAAGAATCCCATTGGGTTTACTACTTTCGATTTTTACTGTGTCGCCGCAATTTTCGGCGGTGGTTTGGGAAATATGATCGACCGGCTTCGCTTTTCCTATGTTGTGGATATGATTTGCCTGGACTTTATGGAATTTCCTGTTTTCAACATCGCAGACTGCTTTATCACCTGCGGCTGTATTGTCTTGATGGTTCACCTGATTTTCTTTAACAAGGCTTTTTGGAAGGACGAAAAGAAAAAATGATTTTCATTGCCGATATTCCCGGAGAACGGCTGGATGCCTTTTTATCCCGGGTAATGGAAAATACCAGCCGCAACAACGCCCAGCGTCTTATTGAAGCGGGGTGCGTTTTGCGCTGGGGAAAAATCGGCAAAAAGAACGACAAACTCAATCCCGGTGATGAAATCTACGTCACCTTGCCTGAAGCCAAACCGGTGGAAATCCTGCCGGTGGAAATGCCCCTTGATGTTATTTACGAGGATGATGACCTGCTGGTGCTCAACAAGCCGAAAGGTCTGGTGGTCCACCCGGCGGCCGGTCACCACGATGACACGTTGGTAAACGGTCTGCTTCATGCTTTGGGGGATAAACTCTCCGGCATTAACGGGCAGTTGCGCCCGGGTATTGTCCACCGCATTGATAAAGACACTTCCGGTCTTTTGGCTGTGGCAAAAAACGACTTGGCCCACGCAGTTTTGGCCTCCCAACTGAAGGACCACACCATGGCCCGCACCTATGATGCCATTATCTGCGGCAACCTAAAAGAAGATACGGGAACCGTGGATGCCCCTATTGGCAGACACCCCACAGACCGCAAAAAAATGTGCGTAACTGCCCGCAACAGTAAGGCCGCGGTTACCCACTGGGAAGTGGTGAAACGTTACCGGAGTTACACCCACATTCGGTGCAAATTGGAAACCGGACGCACCCACCAAATCCGGGTGCATATGGCGCATATAGGCCACCCCATTTTAGGCGATGCCGTGTATGGCCGTAAAAAGCCGGAACTGGGACAGACCAGTCAATGCCTTCACGCCGGCGCGCTGTGCTTTTCCCATCCCCGGGATGGCAGACCCGTTGTGGTCGTTGCCCCCCTGCCCCCTTATTTTACAGAAGTTCTTGAAAAGTTAGAGAGGATGTCCTGATTGTATTGTGATGTTTTACTTACGGTGGATTTTGACCGTACATTAACTGCCCCGGATTCCACCATTCCGGAGCGTAACTTAACTGCCATTCGTTACTTTATTGAAAACGGCGGCACATTTACAATGAATACCGGCCGCAGTGTCAATACCTACCGAGACTTTTTGGACGTAATTCCCGTCAATGCCCCCCTGCTTCTTATGAACGGAACTGCTGCATACGAACCGGGCAAGGAGCCGCTTTTGCAGGAAATTGATCTGGATATGTGGTCGGTAATTTCTCAAGTTGCCCGGGAGTTCCCGGAAATGAATCTGGAAATTCAGGGATTGCACGCCCATTACCTTATCAATGAGAAGCCGGAATATGTCGCCTTTTATGACGGCATTGGCTGGCAGCACCGGTCTGCAAAAATCGGTGATGACGTAGGCCCTTTCCTGAAGTTTGCCCTTTTCGGAAAGCCCCGGTATAACGCCGTGGGTACAATGTTTGAATGTACCGAAGAAGAACTGCGGGAATTTGACCGGGCGGAAGCGCGAATTTTGGAACTATGGGGCGACAAAGTGGTTACTTTCCGTGCCGCGCCCCGCATTATTGATGTCCACGCAAAAGGCGTATCAAAAATCAAAGCCGCCCGGGATTTACAAAAACGGCTGGGAAAGAAAATTTTAGTCTGCGTGGGAGATGCGGAAAATGACGCCCCGATGTTAGACGGAGCGGACTACGCCTTTTGTCCCGCAGACGGCGTCGTGGCTGACCGCTACGAAAATGTATGCCCCTGCGCCCAAGGCGCCGTGGCAGATGTGATTTATGAAAAAATACCTGAAATTCTCAAAAACCGCCTTGACAGAAAGGTATAAATATGCTAATATCTTAAGGCTGAATCGTCATATAGACTGGATTTGCGGGTGTAGTTCAATGGTAGAACACCAGCCTTCCAAGCTGGATACGCGGGTCCGATTCCCGTCACCCGCTCCATTCAAATGCGCCAGTAGCTCAGTTGGATAGAGCAACTGCCTTCTAAGCAGTAGGTCGGGGGTTCGAATCCCTCCTGGCGTGCCAGTGTAGCCTTCGGCAACAAGTAATAAGTAACAGGGAAGCGTGAAAAAGTAACTGATTCACTCTTACCTCTTACTTTAAATATGGTGGGTATAGTTCAATTGGCAGAGCACTGGATTGTGGTTCCAGGTGTTGTGGGTTCGAGTCCCATTACCCACCCCATAAAAATAAGGATACCTACCGGTATCCTTATTTTTATCCATTTTAAATGGATAAACTTTAACATTTTTTGGAGGTCGTAAATGATACAAGCAGTTTTACTATTCGCTTTGGGTCTGGTCCTGCTGATTAAAGGCGGCGACTGGTTTGTGGACGGCGCTACGGGCATTGCCCGGCGGTTTCACTTGCCGGACATCATTGTAGGCGCAACGGTTGTTTCTATCGGCACAACGTTGCCGGAAGTTATGGTTTCCGCTACCGGCGCTTTGGGCGGACAAGGCTCTATGGCCTACGGAAACGCTATCGGCTCTATTATTTGTAATACCGCCTTGATTGCCGCAATTTCTGTTTCCGTCAATCCCGGTCCTATCCAGGTAAAGACTATGAAACTGCCTACCCTTTTCTTCTTCCTATCTGCCGGAGTTTACTGCATTGCTACCTACGCTGTTGGTGAATTTACCCGTCCTCTCGGTATCATCTTGTTGGCAATTTTTGTGGTATATATGGTACTGACCATTCGCGACGGCCTTAAAAATGCCGCAACCGCAAAAGACACCGAAGCGGTAGAAGAAACCTCCTCCGGAAAACTCTGGAAGGACTTGGTTCTTTTGGTAGTTGGCGCCGCCTTGATTGCGGTAGGCGCTGACCTGTTGGTAGACAACGGCACCATTATCGCCACAAAATTGGGTGTTCCGGAAACGGTAATCGCTTTAACCTTTGTTGCTTTGGGTACCAGTTTACCGGAACTGGTTACCACCATTACCAGTCTGCGCAAAGGCCACGCCTCTTTGGGTATCGGCAATGTTATCGGTGCAAACATCTTTAACTTGGTATTGGTGTCCGGTATCTCTGTAACCTTGGCGCCTTTTGAAGTTCCGGTTGGAAATACCCTTTTCGGCATTAACAGTTCTCTGATTTTGGATATCCCCTTAATGCTGGGCGTTATGTGCATTTTAACCGTGCCCACCTTACTTCGCAAAAAACTCTCCCGCTGGCAAGGTATTTTACTGCTTGCCATTTATGCCGGTTTCTGCGCTTTACAATTTACTCTTTAATATTGAATAAAAAAGCCGGGAGCAATTTGCTCCCGGCTTTTCTTTTGTGAAAAAACTTTTCGACACTCTGAAAAAACCACCCCGGGGATATTTCCTCGGGGCGGTTACTTTTTATTCTGCAACGTAGGGCAGCAGGGCAATCTGACGAGCCCGCTTAATTGCGGTGGTCAGGTCACGCTGATGGGCTGCGCAAGGGCCAGTGGTACGGCGGGGGAA
>JAZOXE010000140.1:0-2624 GCA_045659525.1 Faecousia sp.
TCAACCCCTTTTGTATTTTTTGTATTCTATGCCCAATGTCCTCCCATTATAAACATTTGTTTTCGTCAAGATTGCGAAAGAAATCGGGTGCGCATAGCGCACCCTAATACATCATTTTGCTTTTTCCTGGACAATGCGGGATATTTCCTGCATCTGCTCCGGGGTAATATCTTTCCGGGAGAGAAGCGCAGCAACAAGCCCCACAATCTCCGGTTTGCGTTTATGACAGAAAATAGTCGTAGCGAAATATGTTTCTCTTGTAAGCGTGGGTGTAAAGGTGCGGCCAAAGGTTTTACCGCATTTTACAAATCCAGCTTCCTGAATTGCCTTTTTCCGCAGCAGTCCATTCAGGAGAATGTGCACAGAACTGTCTTTCCAAGATTTTTTATAATCCTTGCCGATAAAATCCGACCGGGATAAAGGTCTGTCTGAATCCCATAGCATATCCATGATTTCCAGTTCGCTTTTGGTCAGTTCCATATTTCCGCCTCCTCTTATATACCGATTATACAAGTTGCGAATTATTTTGTCAATGAAAATAACCATAAAAAATGAAGTATTTTTGGAATTTTTAGTAGAATTATATAAAAAAAGTCAATTCAGTGAAACATTTTATCTTTACCCGTAGGAAACGGTTTCCAATTTCTTGGTGGTTTAAGACGCCATAACCTGGCGAAGAATTTCCCGGTTTTTCTCCAAGTCCGGCAGCAATACACTCATTTCATTTATCCATGCATCCCGACAAGCGCCGTCAGCCGGAATCCGCAAAGTATTCACTTCCGCCTTGGTTAAAATTTTAAATACCGACAAGGTGTAACCCATAATTTCGGTGTTTGTCATATCTGTCGTTACCATGGGCAGGATTCTCTGCATCAGATCGTAAATTTGCAGCAAATCCAAATCTCTTGCCTTCTCTAAAAGCAGGCTCAACACTTTTCTTTGCCGTGCGGTTCTGTCAAAGTCACCGTTTCCGATATCCCGGATGCGGGAATATGCCACCGCTTGAGAACCAGTCATCAGGTTTACGCCCTCTTTCAGCGTCCAACCGGTTTCATCCGTAACTTGCCAGTTGCCACGGCGGTTTAAGTACTCCGCCTCCGCTTTCGTCAGTTCAATTTCTACGCCGCCCAAAAGGTCAATGGCGTCCATACAGCCATAAAAGTCCACTTCGATATTGCCGTCTACCTGAATACCGAAATTCTTTTCCAAAGTTTTATTGAGAAGTTTTACACCACCCAAAGCATAACTTACGTTGATTCTCTGGTCATAGTAGCCAGGAATCTGCACATACATATCCCGCATAAAAGAGGACATGGTGATGGTATTTTTGTGCTTATTGATGGTGCAAAGAATCATCGAGTCGGAACGGCAATTTCCGCTTTCGTTTGCCCGGCGGTCTTGCCCCACCAAAAGGATATTCACAACACCGCTACCGGTTTCCAACGGGTCTGCCACATCGCCCCAAATAACATCCTCGGGGTCCAGTTCCTCACCGGTATAATCATCGGGTTTGCTTTCCGTCTGGCTTTGCAGGTATTCCAAATATTCCGATTCCGACATCCCCTGGAAGGGATCCCGCTCAATCATACCCAATATATTTTCCATAAATGCGGCACCGATAATCAGCACCACCAGCACAACCGCCAAAACTGCGCATAGCACTGTAAGCATTGTGCGTTTGCTTTTTGCGCTTATTTCTTTCTTGCTCAAAACAACGCCTCCCCCAAAAATTACTCTAACTATTTAATTATAATATACCTCATTCCAAAAAGATAGTCCTATCTGCAATTTTTTTGCATTTCGGGTTAATCGTGGGGTTTTTCATCTAATATAACCGGAATCTTTACTTCCTGTCCGCTACGGTAAACCGTAATTTCTATGCTGTCCCCTGCTTTATAGTTTCGTAAAGCCCGGGTTAAGTCATTGATGGAGGTTATTTTCGTTTCGTTTAAGCCTATAATAATGTCCTCTACCTGCAAACCAGCCTTTTCCGCTGCAAAACCGGGACTTATTTCATCAATGTATGCGCCGGCAGGCAGCCCAAAAGCCTGAACCTCTTCCGGTACATTTTTTACAATCACGCCCAAATACGCGCCGGTGACGTATCCATAATCTTTTAAGTCCTGAAGCATACCTGCCACATCGTCAATGGGAATGGCAAAGCCAATTCCCTCAATGGATGCGCCACTGGAACTGGTTCCGGAAATTTTGGCTGTGATAATACCAATCACATTACCATTCATATCCAAAAGCGGTCCGCCGGAATTTCCGGAATTGATTGCCGCATCGGTTTGCAACATATTGATGGTCGTACCGTCGGTGGCAATCACCCTGTCTTTCGCGCTGACATATCCCACAGTCAAAGTGGAAGAATATTCACCCAACGCATTACCGATGGCCACAACTTGTTGCCCAACCACTACGTCTGCGCTGCTACCGAGTGTTACGGGAACCAAATCCTTCGCATCTACTTTTAACAGCGCCACATCGTTTGTCACGTCAGAACCCACCACCACTGCGGTATAGGTTTTGCCATCTGCGGTCTGCACCTGCACTTTCTCGCTACCTTCTACCACATGGTGATTGGTTACCACATACCCATCCTGGGAAATGACAAACCCAGA
>JAZOXE010000141.1:0-23696 GCA_045659525.1 Faecousia sp.
ACGGATTTTGGAACTGATGGGCCATGTAGGATTGAACTCTGAACACGCCGCCCGGTATGCCCACGAATTCTCCGGCGGGCAGCGGCAGCGTATCGGCATCGCCCGGGCGCTGGCGGTAAACCCCGACTTTATCGTTTGTGATGAGCCGGTTTCTGCATTGGACGTTTCCATCCAGGCGCAGGTTATCAATATGTTCGATGAACTGCAGGATAAATTGGGACTGACGTATTTGTTCATTGCCCATGACCTGCTGGTGGTACGTCATATCTCTGACCGGATTGCCGTTATGTATTTAGGCAAGATGGTGGAACTTGCCGATGCCGCAACCATCTACGAACGGCCGCTGCACCCCTATTCCCAGTCCTTGTTGTCTGCGGTGCCTGTACCCGATCCTAAGATTGCCCGGGCAAATCAGCGGATTATGCTGGAAGGTGATATCCCCAGTCCTTTGAACGCTCCTTCCGGCTGTCCTTTCCGCACCCGTTGCCCCTACGCAACGGAGCAGTGCGCTGCAGAAATGCCCGAATTTAAAGAAGTGGAAAAAGGACATTTTGTAGCCTGCCACCGTGTGGCGGAGGTCAATTAAGACCTCCCGCAATCCCTTTGACAATATGTATGCAACAGATGACTTCAGGTCTGTTGCCATATTGTAAATAAAGAATAGCAGATCATAAAATCTGCAAAAATTTTGAAAGGAAGTACCAAAAATGAAAAAGATTCTTGCAATCATGCTGGCTCTTGCTCTGTGTCTTTCCATGGCCGCTTGCGGTGGTGAAAAGGCCAGCGAGGAAGGCACACTGTCTGTTTGTCTGGCTTCCGAGCCCGACACTCTGGACCCCGCACTGAACTCTGCCGTTGACGGTGCTACCATGGTTTCCCACCTGTTCTCCGGTCTGGCCAAATGGGCTCAGAACGAGGAAGGCAATCTGGTAATCGTGGCTGACTCTGTCGAGGAATTGGTAGAAGGCGTTGTCAATGAAGACGGCACCGTTACCTATACCTACACCCTGCGTGACGGCATGAAGTGGTCCGACGGTAAGGACGTTACCGCTGGCGACTTCGTATTCGCATGGAACCGCGCTGCATCTCCTGCTCTGTCTGCTGACTACAACTACATGTTCGATGTAGTTAAGGGTTATGCTGAGATGTGGGAAACCAAGGAAACCGGTGAAGTGGACGAAGAAGGCAACCCCATCGAAGAGTTTGTTAACCCCGATGCCAAACTGGCTGTTGAGGCTACCGACGACAAGACTCTGGTTGTTACTCTGAACAATGCTGTTGCTTACTGGAACGAACTGTTGGCATTCCCCACCTACTTCCCCGTTCGTGAGGATGTTGTTGCGAACGAAGGTTGGGCAACCGATCCCGCTACTTACGTCTGCAACGGCGCTTACACTATGGCTGCTTGGGAACACGACAGCCTGATCACGCTGAAGAAGAACCCCAACTATATTGATGCTGCTACCGTCACTCTGGAAACTCTGAAGTGCTATCTGTCTGACGATGCTAACAACATGCTGACCAACTTCGAAAACGGCGCTTGGGCTATGATCGACGACGTTCCCACCAACGAAATGTCTGCTCTGGCTGAAAAGTACCCCACTGCTTACCGCGTTGTTGGCCAAATCGGTACTTACTATGTTAACTGGAATGTTAACGAAGAGATTCTGCCCGAATCCAACACTCTGACCGGCGTTGAAGCCGAGCAGGCTCGTGCTGAGATCCGTGCTGCTCTGGGCTTGCTGTTCGACCGTGATTACATCTGTAAGGAAATCGGTCAGGCTGGCCAGGTTGCTGCTTCTTCCTTCGTTGCTATGGGTATGACTGAACCCGATGGCTCCGAGTTCTACAAGAACGCTGGCTCCAGCGACGAATTTGTAGGTTACTACGACGTTGCTGCTATCGAGGAGAACTTCAACGCCGCTGTTGAGACTCTGAAGAAGTACTACACTTACGACGAGGCAACCGGCATGTTCACTGACTTCCCCTCCATCACCTACCTGTACAACACCAACGACGGCCACAAGGCTATCGGTGAGTACCTGGCAGGCGCTCTGTCCGCTGTTGGCATCACTATGAACCTGGAGAACCAGGAATGGAACACCTTCCTGAACACCCGTAAGAACGGCGAGTACTCCGTGGCTCGTAACGGCTGGCTGGCTGACTACAACGATCCCATCTGCTTCCTGGATATGTGGACTACCGTTTCCGGTAACAACGATGTTCAGTTTGGCAAGGGCGCTCACGCAGAACTGAAGATGTACAACCTGGATCTGACCGAACTGGGCTACGACATCAAGGTTGAAAACGGCACTTGGGCTGAAACCTATGACGTTCTGATCGCTAAGATTAAGTCCGAAACCGACAACGAGAAGCGCTATGCTATGATGCACATCGCTGAAGACATCCTGATGAGCACCGGTTGTATCGTACCTCTGTACTACTACACCGACGTATTCATGATCTCTGACTCCGTTGAAGGCTTCTTCTGCAACCCCCTGGGTTACAAGTACTTCATGTACTGCACCACAAAATAATAAAAATTAGTGTAACATAGTTGCGTAAATTTTCCTCCCCGAAGGGTTTCCTTCGGGGAGGTTTTTAATTATCGAAATTGGTTTTTCTATAAAATTCCTGCAGTAAAAATCCCCCTAGGGGGCTTTTAAGCGCAATGGCAGTGTGATATAATAGCCGCAGATTATCAAAGGACAGGTGTTTTATGCCGGGATTTAACAGTTTGCAAAAACGAAACCGCAAAAATTATATAACCGTTGCTTTGCTATGGGTGCTTGTGTGCATTATGGCTGTGGTGTGTTTGTTTGTGGGTTCGTCAAATATGACGGCGAAGGACTGTCTTTCCGCCCTTGCGCAAAAAGGAAACGAAGGTAATATCCGCATTATTTGGAACATTCGGATTCCTCGGGTGTTGGCGGCTGTGATTGCCGGGGCGGGGCTTTCTCTATCCGGTCTGATTATGCAGACCACATTGAGTAACGCTATGGCATCTCCCTCTACTTTGGGCGTGTCCAATGCGGCGGTTTTTGGCGCCAATCTTTCCATTATCGCCTTTGCCGGCGGCTTTTTATCCACCGGTAACAATTTGTCCGGCTATACTGTCGGAGCAAATCCCTATGCCACCAGCGTTATGGCATTTGTTTTCTCTGCGCTGTCCATACTGCTGATTTTGGGACTTTGTAAAATCCGCGCGTTTTCTCCCAACGTTGTGGTTTTGGCGGGCATTGCCGTTGGCGCAGTTTGGACTGCGGCAACGACCATTTTACAGTTTTACGCAACCGACGTGGGTTTGTCCGCCGCTGTGATTTGGAATTTTGGCGATTTGGGCAGAGCCACCTATAAAACCGATTTGATTATGGGCATTACCGTCTTAATCGGAATTGTGTATTTTGTTCTGATGTCTTGGAAGTACAATACCCTCCTCAGTGGCGAGTCCACTGCGAAAAGTATGGGCATCCACGTGGACCTTTTGCGGTTTGTATCCCTGCTTTTGTCTTCGGTCATAACGGCAGTGTGTGTCTCCTTTTTAGGGGTGATTGGCTTTGTGGGCGTGATTTGTCCCCACCTTATGAAAAAAATATTGGGGCAGGACCACCGGGTTTCCGTTTTGGCATCTGCCGCCGGCGGCAGTTTGCTGCTTTTGCTGGCAGATACTCTGTCCAGAAGCATCGGAAACGGCTCGGCGCTGCCGGTAGGCGCCATTACCTCTTTATTAGGCGCGCCCTTCTTTATCTTCATTATTTTTTCCAAAAAGGAGCACGGCAGATGCTGAAAATTGAAGACCTCACCTTTCGGTACGGTAAGCGGACACCACCCGTGCTAAAAGGTGTAAATATGGAACTTGCCGGGGGAGAAATTGGAATCATTTTAGGCAAAAACGGCTCCGGCAAGACAACACTTTTCAAAAGCATTTTGGGAATCCACCGCCCGGACAGTGGGAAAATGACCTTTTTGGGTAAAGATTTACTGAAAATGTCCAAACGGGAACGGGCACGGCAAATTGCCTATGTGCCCCAACATATCCATTTTGGAGATTTAACGGTATTCGATTCCGTACTGATGGGCAGAGAGTCCTACTTCGGCCTGAAAGCGGGCAGAGAAGACTATCAGGCGGTGGAGAGAATCCTTACGGATATGAGACTGGAAGAATACGCCATGCGTAACGCGGAAGAACTGTCCGGTGGAGAGCAACAGAAGATTGCCGTTGCCCGGGCGATGGCGCAAGAACCCAGAATGTTGGTGTTTGATGAGCCCACCGGGAATTTGGATATTGCCAATGAACTGCTGATTGTGGAAGAGGCAAAACGGCTGGCCCGGGAAAAGAATATTGCTGTGGTCAGTTCTCTCCATGACTTAAATCAGGCGCTGGCGTTTGGCGATAAGTTTTTCTTTATGAAAGACGGCGTGATTTGCTACAGCGGTGGCAAGGAAATCGTTGACGAATCCATTATATATGATACCTTTGGCATCCGGGTAAAGATTGTGGATGTGGAGGGGAGAAAAGTAATCATAGGGGGCATAAAAAATGAAAATTAAAAAACTTTTAGGATTGGTATTAAGTGTTGCGCTTGTATTTTCTCTTTATGCTTGCGGTGGGGAAGTAGCGCCGGAAACCACCGAAACCAGCACGGAAATTGTGATTACAGATATGATCGGCCGGGAAGTTTCCGTAAACCCCGGTAGTTATAAGCGGGTAGTGTGCATCGGTGCCGGTGCGTTGAGAATGTACAGTTATATCGGTGATGTTTCTTTGCTTTGCGGCGTGGAAGACATTGATAATACCACACTGACAGAGCGGCCGAAAATGTTTGATACCACTGCAAGACCGTATATCCTTGCCTACGGGGATACCTTCGCAAGCCTTCCCTCCTGCGGAGTAGGCGGCCCCAATGCCCAGACGGCAGAAGCGGAGAAAATTCTCTCCTGCAACCCGGATATCGTGATTTCCCAGTATGAGGATGCAGACAAAGCCACGGCTTTGCAGACACAATTAGGTGTGCCGGTTATTACGCTGAAAAGCGGTATGGACGGTGTATTTTCCGATGCCTTCAGAGGTTCTATGACACTGTTGGGATTGGTATTTAACAGAGTAAACAGAGCAGAGGAAATCAATGCCTTTGTAGCAAAGGAAACGGCAGACATTCAAAAAAGAACCGAATCCATTCCGGAGGCGGAAAAACCCAGCGTATATGTATGCGGACTGGGTAACTGGGGCACAACCAACCATCTGATGACAGCCCAGGAGTATAAGCCCTTTGCGGTAGCCGGTGTAAAAAACGTGGTAAGCGGTTTGAGCAGTACCGGTATGCAGGCCATTGAGGCGGAGAAATTCGTGGACTTGGGAGAAGAAATGGACATTATCCTTATGGATGCCGCCGCGGTTAAAAACATCCAGCCTTTGTATCAGGAAGACAATACTATGTTTGATACCTGTAAAGCGTGGAAAGAGGGAGAAGTCTATTTGCAGATGGCGTATAATGTATACTACACCAATTATGAAATTGCCCTTGCCAATACCTGGTTCACCGGAAAAACCGTTTACCCGGAAGCATTCTCCGATGTGGATATGACGGTGAAAACCAACGAAATTACAAAGGTATTTTTAGGGAAAGAACTGGCAGAGGAAATTTTCGCCTACCCCTCCAGTTTTGGCGGATACCAAAAGATTGATACGGCAACATTCTTTGCCCAGTAACGGAAGAGAGTATTTCTATGAATAAAGAAGATGTAATTGCTTTTTTTGATAAAATGGCGTCGGGCTGGGATGCGGATATGGTACGCAGTGAAAAGGTGATTTCCGCCATTTTGGATGCCGGCGACATTGGGGCAGGGAAGCAGGTTTTAGATGTTGCCTGCGGTACCGGCGTGCTGTTTCCCGATTACTTGGCTCGAAATGTGGAAAGTGTGACCGGTGTGGATATTTCTTCGGAAATGGTAAAAATCGCCGAAGGGAAATTTCAGGAAGACAAAATCCGGGTGATTTGCGCCGATGTGCAGGAATATGATTTTCAAAAGAAATTTGACTGCATTATGATTTACAATGCGTTTCCCCATTTTCCGGAACCGGAAAAACTCTTTGCAAAACTTTCTCAATGTTTGTATCAAGGCGGACGCATTACCGTTGCCCACGGCTCCAGCCGGGCGGTAATCGATGCCCATCATGCAGGATGCGCCAAGCACGTGTCTATGGGATTGATGGAAGAAGAAAAACTGGCGGCGCTTATGGGACAGTGGTTTCAGGTGGACAAAGTAGTTTCCGATGAGGAAAAATATATCGTTTCCGGAATCTTAATCTAAAAAATGCCCCGGTGCTTACCCAAGCACCGGGGCATTTTTTCTTTATAGCGTTTCTATCACCGTGCGAATGCGGTCTGTGGTCTTTTCGTAGCCTAAAATTTGCATAACCGTGGAAAGGTCGGGGGAATTGGTTTTTCCGGTAACGGCTTGCCGGATAAAGGTGGATACGTCTGCCACAGTGCCGGGGAAGGATTCCGGATTGGCTTTGTATGCTTTCATATCCGAGGTGAAGCCCATTTCTTCCGTAATTTCCTTTACTTTATCGAACCAGATGCCGGAATCGTCACCGATGTCAAATTTCTCCAAGAATTTTTCAAGTGCGGTTTTGATTACGCAGGCATCAAATTTTCCGTCAAATACCGGCTTTTCCCAGTATTCATCGTAGAAAAAGCCCATATAAGGTTTGGCATCTTTCCATGTCGCCAAGTCTTTCCGGGGTTTCTTTCCACCCCGGCCGATGGCCAGTATGGAAGTGGCGAAGTTGGAATCTGCCGAAAGTTTTTCGTAGAAGTCCCGGTCAAATTCCTCTGCCCACTGGGTGAGGAGCGTGTAGGCTTTTTCCGCAGACATTTTGGCAATCTCGTTTTTGCTGACGTCGGTAAGTTTGGCGTAGTCAAACAAGTTTCCGGCGGGGTTGAGTTTTTTTGCGCTGAACTTAAAGTCTGTGGAGGGCGCGTCGGGGTTGGCTCTGCGCCAGTCTTCGTAGTTGGAGTTAAGCAGAGTCATTAAATATTCATATACCGCTTCAACCGGGAAACCTTCGGCTTTGTAGAAAGTCAGCGCCAATTCCGGGTCTTTGCGCTTGGACAGTTTCCGTTTGGAAGTGCCGTCCATTTTCATCAGCGGGCCAATGTGCACATATTTGGGTAGTTTGAAGCCCAAAGCCTGGAAAAGTTGAATGTGGAACGGCAGACTGGGCAACCACTCATCTCCCCGTACAACGTGGGTGGTGCGCATTAAGTGGTCATCAACGGCGTGGGCAAAGTGGTAAGTGGGGATGCCGTCAGACTTCAAAAGCACGTGGTCCATATCGTTTTCCGTAATGGTCAGTTTTCCTTTTACCAAGTCATCAAACTTAAACTGGTTTTGGATATTGCCAGTGGAACGGAAACGTAAAACCCAGGGATTTCCTTTTTGTAATTGTGCTTGAATATCTTCCATGGAGCGGTCGCGCCATAGAGCGTATTTGCCGTAATAGCCGGTAGTTTCCTTGTTCTTTTCCTGAACTTCCCGCATAGCGGACAGTTCTTCTTCCGTGCAGAAGCAGGGATATGCTTTGCCTTCAGATACCAGTTTTTTGGCATACACGTGGTAAATAGCCGCTCTTTGCCGTTGGCGGTAGGGACCGTAATGACCTTTATCGCCGCTAACGGTTGCACCCTCATCAAACCGGATGCCGTAGTGCTTTAAAGATTCAATCAACACTTCCACGGCGCCCGGCACTTCCCGTTTGGCATCCGTGTCTTCCACCCGCAAGAACAGAACGCCGCCGCTTTGGTGGGCCATCCGTTCAGAGGTCAGTCCCTGCACCAAATTGCCCAAATGGACAAAGCCGGTGGGTGAGGGAGCCATCCGGGTGATAACTGCGCCCTCCGGCGCATTACGCAAAGGATATTTTTCTTCCAAACTCTCCGGTGTGTCGCACAGTTCGGGGAATAATAAATCTGCAAGAGCCTGATAATCCATAGTTATTACCTCGGTTTCAAAAAATCTATGGATACTATACCATATTCCTCTGGGGAAAGTCAATTTTCCGTTGCGTTTTTCTAACAATTATGGTAGAATACAACATATTATGGAAAAAGAGGCGAGTGAAATGGAAGAAGTAGCAAAGAAAAGAATGTTGTCCGGCATTAAGCCATCCGGTGACTTGACGTTAGGCTCTTATTTGGGAGCGGTAAAAAACTGGGCGGAACGTGCCGACCAATATGACTGCTTCTATTTTATGGCAGATTTGCACGCCATTACCGTACGGCAAAATCCAGCGGATTTACGACGCAGAACTCTGGAACAACTGGCCCAGTATATTGCCTGCGGATTAGATCCGGAGAAAAATACTTTGTTTGTGCAAAGCCACGTGCACCAACACGCAGAATTGGGTTGGGTACTGGACTGCTATTCTATGTTCGGTGAACTGTCCCGGATGACACAGTTTAAGGATAAGTCCGCGAAAAATGCAGATAACATCAACGCAGGTTTGTTTACTTACCCCGCTTTAATGGCAGGGGATATTCTCCTTTATCAGCCGGATTTGGTGCCGGTGGGAGAGGACCAAAAACAGCACGTGGAATTAACCCACGTGATTGCCCGGCGGTTTAACGGCATTTACGGAGATGTGTTTAAGATTCCGGAAGCGTTTGTACCCAAGGTGGGCGCCCGGATTATGAGTTTGACCAACCCCACGGCGAAAATGTCTAAGTCCGAAAACGAGGATACCGGTCGGGTGCTGGTTATGGATACTCCGGAGACCATTATGCGGCAGTTTAAGCGGGCAATTACCGACTCCGATACGGAAAACTGCGTGCGTTATGACAAGGAAAACAAGCCCGGCGTGGCAAACCTGATGACCATCTACTCTGCGGTTACCGGCAAGAGTTTTCAGGAAATCGAAGACGAATTTTCCGGCAAGGGTTACGGCGCATTCAAGCCGGCAGTCGGGGAAGCGGTTGTGGAAACCCTGCGCCCCATCCGGGAAGAAACATTGCGGCTTTTGCAGGATAAGGCATACCTGGAATCTGTCTACCGGGCAGGCGCGGAAAAAGCGGGCTATGTGGCGGAAAAAACCCTGCGGAAAGTCTATAAGAAAGTCGGCTTTTTGGCAAGATAAAGAAATAAGCGGTGTAGGGTACTACACCGCTTATTTTTGTATTACATAAAAAAGTAGAAAGCCAAAGTAAGCAGAGCCGTATTTTTATCCTCTTCGCTATCGCCAGCCATCAGCAGCAAAAGCAGAAGAACAAATAAATCTCCGGTATCAAAATTTTTGGGCAGAAGTCCCCGGAGAAACCCCAAAACGCTGCCCTCTTGTTGTGCGTTGGTGGGTTTCCCGGGCTTTTCCGGCGGTGGCGGTTCCCGGTGAGGGGGACTTGACCGCCCGGAATCGGGAATCCTATCCCGGTGGTAAGAGCCGTCGGGCTGTGGGATATAACGGTTATACATATTTCACCTGCCTGATAAAAACACGGTGGCCATACCTGCCATTTTTGCCGCGCGCATAGCCTTTTCCAATTTGGAAACCCGGTGGGAACTTAAATAGGGATGTAAAGCGTTTAACAGGTTTTGCTCTTTTTTATCGATTCCTGCTTTCCCCATAATGCCGGTCAGTTTTGCCAGCATGGCCATATCCGGAATATCACCGCTTGGCGCAGATGACGGCGGTGGCGCAGAAGCAGAAGTAGGTTCTGCGCCTAAATTTTGGGCAAGGGACATAATTTTTTCCATCATCTCCGGGTTTCCCATTACTGCGCTTAATTGGGATTGCAAATCATCCATACTTACCCTCCCAACTGCTTAATCAGCGCTGCAATTTCCGGGTTTTTTACAGCGTTTTTCAGTAGCGCCTCAAGTTTTGCGTAATCGCCAACGGACGCCTGATTGGCGGCGTGCTGTAAGTTTTCGCCTCCGGACTGTTGCAAAAGAGAAAAAAGTTGTTGTCCGGCGGGAGTTTTGGCCAGCCGCATAGCCTCCTGCATGGAAAAATCCTGAGAATTTTTCTGCATTTGATTGCCTCCTGTCAATTTGCCTGCTATAATATACTCTGATACTACTATATGCACAAGGTATGCAAGAGGTGACCTATGAAAATTTTGGTGTTATCCGATTCTCATGCGGCACTGCGGTTTATGCGCCGGTGTGTTGAAATGTTAAAGCCGGACAGGATCATCCATTTGGGAGATTATTACGATGACGCAGAAGCCCTTCACCAGGAATTTGTCCATATTCCCATGGACCAGGTGGCGGGCAATTGCGATAAATACCGGGCACCGATAAATGCCCGGGCAATTCTCAATTATCCAATAGACGGCGTGATGTTTTATATGACCCACGGTCATCAGCATTTTGTAAAAAGCGGTTTGGGCGGTCTTTTGGCGGCGGCACGTCAGACCAATGCGCAAATCGTGCTGTTTGGGCATACGCACCAAAGGGTGTGTTATCAGGAAGATGACGGACTTTGGGTTTTGAATCCCGGCGCCAGCGGATACAGCGGCGGCAGTGCCGGAATTGTAGAAACCGAAGATGGCAAAATAAATGCCTGCTACTTGATTTCGCAGGCGGACTTGGAGGATATGCAATGATTTTAACAGTGGATATCGGCAATACCAATATCGTAATCGGCGGCGTTCGTGAGGAAGAGATTCTGTTTGAAGCAAGACTGTGTACCGACACCACAAAAACTTCTGACCAGTACTGCGTGGAATTAAAGACACTTTTGGATGTTTATGGAATTTCTCCCCGGGATATTCAGGGCGCCATTATCGGCTCTGTTGTGCCGCAGGTCTTAAATTCCTACCAGACTGCCATTAAAAAACTCACCGGTAAAAACAGTTTGGTGGTGGGACCGGGATTGAAAACCGGGCTTAATATCCGTTTGGAAAATCCGGGACAGACCGGCGCAGACTTGGTGGTGGCGGATGTGGCGGCGTTGCGGGAATATAAGCCGCCAATGATTATTATCGATATGGGCACGGCAACAACGATGTCCGTGCTGGATGAAACCGGGGCCCACATTGGTGGCTGTATTATTCCCGGCGTAAAAATCTCTCTGGATGCGCTGACGGAAAAAACCGCCTTGCTTCCCGGTTTGCAACTGGGAGAGCCAAAGGCGGCTATCGGCAGAAATACCATTGATGCTATGCGTTCCGGTGTAATGCTGGGAACGGCGTCTATGATAGACGGCATGATTGAAAAAATGGAAAAAGAGTTAGGATGCAAAACAACGGTGATTGCCACCGGCGGTACTGCGAAATTTGTAATACCCCTTTGCAAAACACCCATTATTTATGACAAAGATTTGCTGGTAAAAGGCCTTGCGGCCCTTTACCGTATGAACTCAACCAAGCGCCAATAACAAAAGGAACAATGCGCCCAAACCCATACCGGAAGCAGCGGTTAACAAATAGTTAAGGACTTTGGAGTACAATTGACGACGAGTGGCGGCATTGGGGTAGGGAGCAGACGGACAGTTTTTTTGTATAAGATACGGTTTTCATAGTGATTCCTCCTGTGAGCGTTTTGTTTACGTCTATAAAATAACAAAGCATTGGTACAATAAAACGGACCAAATGTCTAACGACTTGCAAACCGGGAAAAACTATGGTATGATGTAGAAAAATTTGGCCGGAGGTGGCTGTATGGAAAAGAAAAATGTGACCGGAAAACCGGCAGCCGGAAATGCCGGCGCTATGGTGAAAAAAGTCTGGAAGAAAACAGTGGAACTGGCAAAAATCATGTATAATCTGCGCAGTTTGGTGCTGTCCATCCCTGTGGCGGTGCTGGCGTTGGCGCTGGCTATGCGCAATATGATTGAACTGCCGGGAGAAGTGGGACTTCTTATGCAGGCGAACGGCGAATATGAATTTGTTGTGGTGAAAGGCATTGCGGTTTTAGGTCCGATGATTATTACAGCCGTATGTCTTTTGATGACGCTGTCTTCCAAGAAAGTACTGTTTCCTTGGCTGATCAGTCTGTTTTCTCTGATTATTCCGTTGATGTTGTGGGTGACCAACGCGTTCCCAATGTAAAAATAGCCTACTTTTGCGCGGCGTGCGCAGAAGTAGGCTTTTTGCATATTCGACGGTTGAAAACCGCGCACTCATTATAAAAACGGACAGATAAAAAACGCTACACGGTAACGTATTTTCACTGTCCTATTTTTTGCGCGTTTTATATGGGAAAAACCAATGGCAGACAAAGGCGAAAAACCCATAATTTCCTTGCTTTTTTATAGGAAGTGTGGTAATATGATAATAAGTAAAACTACGCAAAAATCAATAAAGGAGAAACAATTATGAAAGGTATCATTTTGGCCGGCGGTTCCGGCACTCGATTGTACCCTTTAACCAAGGTTACCTCCAAGCAACTCCTCCCTATTTACGATAAACCTATGATTTATTACCCTTTGTCTGTTCTGATGAACGCAGGTATCCGGGATATTCTGATTATTTCTACCCCTCAGGACACACCGCGGTTTCAGGACCTTTTAGGCAGTGGGGAGCAATTTGGCGTAAAACTTACCTACGCGGTACAGCCCAGCCCTGACGGACTGGCCCAAGCCTTTATCATTGGCGCAGATTTTATTGGAGATGACTGTGTGGCTATGGTATTGGGCGATAATATTTTTGCCGGCAACGGATTAAAGAAGAGACTGACAACCGCAGTTGAAAATGCCCAAAGCGGTAAAGGCGCAACGGTATTTGGCTACTACGTTGACGACCCGGAGCGTTTCGGTATTGTAGAGTTTGATAAAACCGGCAAGGCCATTTCCATTGAAGAAAAACCGGCAAAGCCCAAGAGTAACTACTGCGTTACCGGTCTTTACTTCTATGACAACCGGGTTGTGGAGTACGCAAAGAACTTAAAACCCTCTGCCCGTGGTGAACTGGAGATTACAGACCTGAACCGGATTTATCTGGAACAGAACGAACTGAATGTGGAACTTTTGGGACAGGGCTTTACTTGGCTGGATACCGGCACCCACGAAAGTTTGGTAGAGGCTACCAATTTTGTGAAAACTGTGGAAACCCACCAGCACCGTAAAATTGCCTGCCTGGAAGACATTGCTTACCACAATGGCTGGATTACCCGTGAGGCTCTGCAGGAAATTGCGGAATCTATGAAGAAGAATCAGTACGGCCAGTATCTTTTGGATGTGCTGGCAGGAAAATATATTGATAAATTGCAAGGATAGGAGAAAATACCATGACAATTATTGTTACCGGCGGCGCCGGATTTATCGGCTCTAACTTTGTGTTCCATATGCTGGATAAATACCCGAATTATCGCATTGTCTGTTTGGACAAACTGACCTATGCAGGTAACCTCTCCACTTTGGAACCGGTTATGGATAATCCCAATTTCCGTTTTGTGAAACTGGACATTTGTGACCGTGACGGTGTGTACAAACTGTTTGAAGAAGAAAAACCCGATGTAGTGGTAAACTTTGCGGCAGAAAGCCACGTAGACCGCTCCATCGAAAATCCCGAGATTTTCCTCCAGACCAACATTTTAGGCACCCAGGTGTTGATGGATGCCTGCCGTAAGTATGGCATTACCCGGTATCATCAGGTTTCCACCGATGAAGTGTACGGCGATCTTCCTCTGGATCGTCCCGACCTGTTCTTCACCGAGGAAACCCCCATCCACACCTCTTCTCCTTACTCCTCCAGTAAGGCCGGAGCGGATTTGCTGGTACTGGCATATCACCGCACCTACGGCCTGCCCGTAACGATATCCCGTTGTTCCAATAACTACGGCCCCTATCACTTCCCGGAAAAACTGATTCCGCTGATGATTGCCAACGCTTTGAATGACAAACCCCTGCCTGTCTACGGCGAAGGACTGAACGTACGGGATTGGTTGTACGTGGAAGACCACTGCAAGGCCATTGATTTGATTATTCACAAGGGACGTGTAGGTGAGGTATACAACATCGGCGGTCATAACGAAATGAAGAACATCGACATTGTTAAGATTATCTGCAAGGCGCTGGACAAGCCGGAAAGCCTGATTACCTACGTTACTGACCGGAAGGGTCACGATATGCGCTACGCTATCGACCCCACCAAGATTCACACAGAACTGGGCTGGCTGCCGGAGACAAAGTTTGCAGACGGTATCCAAAAGACCATAAAGTGGTATTTGGATAACAAGCAGTGGTGGGAGACCATCATTTCCGGTGAGTACCAAAATTACTACGAAAAGATGTACGCAAACCGATAAGTTACCGTAAAGAGGAAACAATATGGAAATGAAAGATACCCAGACAATTTTCTTAAAGGACCTGGTGTTTATTACCCTGCGCCGGTGGAGAGTTGTCCTTATGATCGCTTTGGTGCTGGCGCTGACAGTAGGCGTGCTGACAGGAACAGGAAAGCCGGTTGAGGTGGATATGGAAACCTACCAGACAGAACTGGAAGCATTTCAGAGCGAAGTGGAAGAAGTAGCGTTAAAGGTCCAACAAAGCCAGTTGGCGCTGGACAGCCATCAAGACTATATGGATAACGCCGTTATCCAGAATCTGAACCCCTACAGTTTTTATGAGGCTTGCTTCCGAGGATTTGTGGATACCGGATACCAGATCCAGCCGGAGATGAGTTACCAATCTCCCGATCGGACGGAAAGTGTGCTGCAGACCTATCAGTTGACACTTACCGGAGGGGATAATCTGGATGCTTTGGCGAAATCTATGAATATTGAGGCAGAGTATTTGAAGGATGCCGTGTGGGTAGAGACAGACGCAAAGGCGGGAATTCTTTCGGTGCGCATTTTGTGTGCTACTGAGAAAGAAGCCGAGAAGGCGCTGGATTATAGCATCCTGATGATAGAGAGTGCAATTCCCGTTGTGGAAAAGCAGGTGGCAAGTCATACAATGACCTGTTTGCAGGCGGATGTAAAACCCGGCAACTGCGAGGATGTGCTGGAGGCGCAGAAAACTGCAGAAGAGCGGCAGAAATCGCTGGAAGAACAGGCAGAGGAGAGAGAGTCTGACCTGAATGAAAAATTGGCGGAAAGACCTGCCATGCCTGCCGGAGGCAGCAGTTGGAAAGAAGGCGTCAAGTTCGGTATTTTAGCCGGTATTGTCGGGGCTATGCTGGCAGTAATCTGGATTTGGTTGTGCCATATTTTTTCTACAAAAGTATATTCTGTCCGAGTGCTTTATGCCCGCACCGGCGTGAAGATTTTAGGCTGCGCGGCTGAGAAAACCGGTAAGTGCGTTATTGACAGATGGCTTCGCCGTCTGGAAGGCAGAAAACCGGAATTGCTGACAGAAATGGCAGATGTGTTTGCCCAGGATTTGGAAAACCGTCTGACAGGTGATAGTCTGATGATAGCCGGCGGAAATGCTTTGGCTCGGGGGATTTTGACGGATGCGCTGAAGCAGGCAATGCCGTCTTGCAATATAACAGACGGTGAAGATTTACAGCAGGCTGAAAACTTGAAAGCCCTGCGGAAAACTTCCGCATTGGTTCTTCTTGCCAAGTGCGGTGAAACCTGCTATGCAGAGGTAGCCCGGCAGGCAACTCTGGCAAATGACTATGAGATACCCTTGCTGGGATGTATTTTGATTGACGGATAAGGAGAAATTCCATGAAAATCTTTGTAACCGGTGTTGCGGGACAGTTAGGCCACGATGTGATGAACGAACTGGCAAGCCGCGGATATGAAGGAGTGGGCAGCGATATTGCGCCCCAGTATTCCGGCATACAAGATGGTAGTTCGGTTTGTACCATGGCTTATGTTCCTATGGATATTACCGACAGAGAATCTGTGGAGAAAACAATTTCGGACGCCAATCCCGATGTGGTGATTCACTGCGCCGCCTGGACGGCGGTGGATTTGGCGGAGGATGAAGACAAGCAGGAAAAAGTCCGGGCCATCAATGCCTACGGCACACAGAATATTGCAGATGTCTGCAAAAAACTGGACTGCAAAATGGTCTACATCTCCACGGATTATGTTTTTGACGGACAGGGGGAGACACCCTGGGAGCCGGATTGCAAAGACTATAAACCGCTGAATGTCTACGGGCATACCAAATTGGAGGGAGAGTTGGCAGTAGCCAACACACTGGATAAGTTTTTCATTGTCCGGATTGCCTGGGTATTTGGTCTGAACGGTAAGAATTTCATTAAGACGATGTTAAGTGTGGGAAAAACCCACGATACTTTGCGGGTGGTATGCGACCAAATCGGAACGCCCACTTACACTTTGGACTTGTCCCGTCTGTTGGTGGATATGGTGGAAACGGATAAATACGGTTATTACCACGCCACCAATGAGGGCGGCTATATCAGTTGGTATGACTTTGCCTGCGAGATTTTCAAGCAGGCCGGGTACGCAACCAAGGTAATTCCTGTGACAACACAGGAGTACGGCGCATCCAAAGCCGTCCGGCCGTTCAACTCCCGCCTGGATAAAACAAAACTGGTCAAAATGGGATTTGCTCCCCTGCCATCCTGGCAGGATGCGCTGAAGCGGTATCTGAAAGAGATTCCTGAGGAGTTTTGATATGAAAAAGATTTGTTTTGCTGCTTCTTCTGGCGGACATTTCGAGCAATTGATGATGCTTTGCCCTCTAATGGAGCAGTATGACAGTTTTATTCTAACGGAAAAAACCGGTTACCGGGTGGCAAAGGAAACGGACAAGGTTTACTATTTGTCTCAGGTAAATCGAAAAGAAAAAATATGGTTGTTGGCGATGGTGAAAAATTCCTTTCAAAGTCTTGGCATCTTTATCAAAGAACGGCCGCAGGTTGTGATATGCACTGGGGTGCTGGCTATGATACCTATGTGCCTGCTGTGTAAGATCTTTGGCGGGAAACTAATATATTTGGAATCCTTTGCAAAAGTCACATCTCCCACGGAAACCGGGAAACTGCTATATAAATTTGCAGACCGTTTTTATGTTCAATGGGAAAGTATGCAGGAAATCTATCCCGAAGCGATTTATTTGGGAGGTATTTACTGATGATTTTTGTGACTTTGGGTTCTCAAAAGTTCCAATTTGACCGTCTGCTTAAGAAACTGGATGAACTGATAGAAAGCGGAATCATTGCAGAGCCGGTATTTGCTCAAACTGGGCATAGCACCTATGCGCCGAAGCATTTTCAGTCAGAGCCCTTTATGGATAGAGAAAAATTTTCCACAGCAATGGACAAGGCAGATACGGTTATCACCCACGCGGGAACCGGCGCCATTATCGGCGCAGTAAAAAAGGGGAAGAAGACCATCGCGGTTCCCCGATTGTGTAAATACGGTGAACACGTGGACAACCATCAGGTGCAGATTGTTGAGCAGTTTACGGATATGTGTCTGCTGGAACCCTGCTGGGATGTGGAAGACCTTGTAGAAGCCTATCAGGCAACAAGAGAAAAAACATATATGTCTTATGTGTCCAATACTCACACGATTATTGCCGATATTGGAAAATATCTGGAGAATTGTCTATGAAATTGTTAGTGGTTTCGAATATGTATCCCAGCGCGGCCTTTCCCAGTTACGGCGTGTTTGTGAAGAACTTTACCAATCAGTTGGATATGTTGGGAATTGCTTATGATCTGGCAGTTATGCGTAAAGGTAAGGGGAAATTTCAGAAACTTTGGGGATACGTTTCTTTTTATGCAAGTTCTTTCCTGAAAAGTTTGTTTGGGAAATATGACGCGGTATATGTCCACTATGCGTCCCATTCCAGTCCCGGTATTTTGATAGCGCGAAAACTGCGAAAATTTACTGTTTATACTAACTGCCATGGCAGTGATGTGATCCCGGAAAATCCACAGCAAGAACAAATGCAAAAGTACACCCGACGGACGCTTGCGTTGAGTGAAAAAATTATTGTTCCCTCTGCCTATTTCAAGCAGGTGGTGAAGGGAAAATATACTGTTCCTGATGAGAAACTCTTTGTATGTGCTTCCGGGGGTGTGGATACCGGGATATTCCATCCCGGTGATTATAAGCAGAACCGCCCCTTTACTATGGGTTGCGTAGGAAGAATCAGCACCGGAAAAGGGTGGGATACACTGATTTCCGCCTGCAGCCTTTTGGACGGCGAATTTGTCTTGCGAATTGTTGGGGATGGCCCGGAAAAGGGCGCAATGCTGGAATTAATTCAGACACTGCAATTGCAAGACCGCATAAAACTGGAGGGGTTACTTCCTCAGAGTGAACTTCCCCGAGTGTATCATTCTATTGATGTATTTCTGTTTCCTACCCGGAGAGCAGGAGAGAGTCTGGGACTTGTGGCCATTGAAGCGATGGCCTGCGGCGTTCCTGTGATCGCGTCGGATTTTGCAGCACCTGCTTATTATATAAAGGATGGCAAGAACGGCTACAAGTTCCCAGTGGAGGACAGTAAGGCACTTGCAGAAACGATTGATAAATTCCGCAGACTGTCCCCGGAAGCGCTACAGATACTGCGGCAAGGCGCGCTGGAGACAGCGAAGGAATACGAGATGGGCGCGATTACGGCTGCCCTCAAGACTATCTTGTTGGAGTAAAACTATGCTTCGATTGAAAAGCCTGACAATGGAACATATTGTGATTACCCTATTTGCCATGCTTCCTGTGGTAGACTCGGTTAACGGCATCTTTATCAGCTGGGGACTACCCTCCATTGGTGTGGTTTACAAATTGTTTGTCCTTGGGGTGCTATTTATACTTACCTTGCAAGCGGGCAGAATTTCCGCGCCGGTGCTATTAACTTGCCTATGCATTGTTGTCTATATGATGCTCAGCATTTTCATAAACAGTTATCTGTTGGACGGAAAACTGATCAATACGGATTATCCTATCAAATTGCTGTCCAATGTGCTGATGTTGACACTACTGCTGAACTGTGTCAAGGTGGGGCAAATTAACGGAAACAGCATTTATCAGATGCTGAATATCAATACTTGGCTAATGATTATAGCGATCATTGTGCCCTATGTGTTGGGGTTGGGCAGCACTATATACTCCGGTGGAATCGGCTATAAAGGCTTTTTTTATTCCAATAACGAATTGAGTGTGGCGCTGATCATTCTGTTTTACTTTAGTTTATACCGGTTGGCGCGGAAAATTAGCGTACTGAACATAGGGCAGTTTTTGGGGATTATGGTGTGCGTGCTGCTGCTTAACACCAAATCCGGTATGGCTGCGTGCCTTGCCGGCGGCGGATTGTTTGTAGCGGAATATCTGTTCCGTAAAGGCGCCCGGTTTAAGATACTGGTGATTTTGGTGATTCTGATAGGCCTTTATGTAATGAAGGATTTTATCATCAAACAGATAGATGGTTTTTTGAATAGGCAGACCTTTTTATACGGATTGTATAGTGGTTCAATGTTGGACACGATACTTAGCGGAAGAACATTTTACCTGAAAGAAGCATGGAGTTACCTTGTAGATGGACCTGCTTTTTTATTCCGTTTTTTCTTCGGCAACGGCTTCTGCTCGGAATTTCTGGTGGAGATGGACTTTATTGACGTCTTCTTCTACCTGGGCTTTTTTGGCATGGTCGGGCTGACCGGATTCCTTGGCTATCTTTTCATTGCCAGCATAATGAATTTCAAAAAGGACCGCACACTGGTGCGTCCTTTTGGGTTTATAATGGTAGTCGGCTTTGCCTTCCTGGCGGGGCACACAATGTTTATGGCTACCTCGGGGTGCTATTTTGTGCTATACCTGTGCTTTTGCCTAACTTGTAAACCGGGAGAGGAGAAAAATACAAATGAATGTAAAGGTCAGTATTATCGTACCGGTATATAACGCTCAGGATTTTCTGGCAACGGCAATAGAAAGTGTTTTGGATCAGTCCTTGCAGGAGTTTGAACTGATCTTGGTGGATGACGGGTCAAAAGACCAAAGCGGGGCAATTTGTGATGCATACGCGGAAAAAGATTCTCGGATAGTGGTACTGCATAAAGAAAACGGCGGCATCTGCGATGCTAGAAATGCAGGCTTGCGTGTGGCCACCGGACAGTATGTGGGATTTATGGATAATGATGACATCCTTGATACGGATACTTTGAAGGACAATTATATGCTTGCCCAGGCACACGGGGCGGATTGGGTAAAATTCGGAAAAAAAGAATTGCTGCTGCGGGGTGGAAAAATTCTAAAAGAGCGCAGCACTAATTTTAAGGAAGCGGTATACACCGGAAATGAAATTCTTGAGAACTTAATGCAGTTACGTGCGGATGATACGATGACCTTTGTGTGGGATTCCTTGATTGATCGCGCTATATTAACGGAAAATAACTTACAGTTCGATACCAATTTCAAGTCAGGAAACGAAGACATTGATCTGTGTGAGCAACTGGCACCCCTATGTAAAAAACTGGTGGTAAATCCTCGCTGCTACTACATACACTACACCCGTTTGGGTGTCAGTGCGTCGTCGAAATACTCTCCTGAAAAATTGCAGTCCTATTTGTATTTGCTTGAAAAATGCAATCGCAGATATGCGGCTTACGGCGTAGATACTCCGTCGAATGATGCACATTATATACGGGTGTTTACTCGACAAATTGTAGTAAATGTTTGCCAGAAACTGAATGATGCCGGTAAGCAGTTATCCTGGAAGGAGAAAAAGGCTTGTTTGCAGAAATTTCTATACAGTAGTCAATTCAGCCGCTACCGGAAAATTTCTCCCAAGTTGCTGTACCCTAAGTCTAAAAAACTTTTTTTGTATAACTACTTGTTCCACAATCACTGTTTTACGTTGCTTTTGCTGATAGATAAGTTATCTCGGAAGTTGATATACCGGATCCGGGAGATAGGAGCCCGTTAATATGGGAAAAACGAAGATTTCACACTTGATTGTTACATGGAATAACGCTGATATTATCGTGGAGTGTATCGACACGCTGCTTCAATACTCTCCTTACGAAAACGAAGTGATCGTGGTAGACAATGCTTCCAAGGATGACACCTGCGATGTGATCCGCAATCGGTACGGCAACCGCGTAAAACTGATTGCATCAGAAGAAAATTTGGGATTTTCCAAAGGTAATAATGTTGCGCTGGCGCAGGCGACCGGTGAATATGTATTCTTCGTGAATCCGGATGTAGTTTTTGTTGAAGATATTATTACACCAATGGTGCGGATTCTGGAGGAAAAACCGGAGGTTGGTATCGTCAGCCCCCGATTGATCTATTCCGACGGAAGATATCAGGTTAGTACCTGCAATTATCCCAGCCCATCTAAGGTCTTCTGGGATGACCTGCACTTTTATAAAGTGCTACCCCCTGAAAAACAAAAGCAGAAGGCACAGGCGCAGTACCGAGGCGAAGATGACCGTTACATCGATTGGAGTTACGGAGCGGCGCATTTCTGCCGTTATCAGGATGTCTCCCGTGTGGGTGGATACCCGCAGGGGTACTTTATGTATGGTGAGGACACGGAGTTTTGTATGGCTTTCCTGCATAAATTGGGATTGAAAAATTACTATTTGGGCACTTTTAAATTGATCCATTTGGGCGGCTACAGTGAAAAACAGGTGATAAACAGCAAAAAAATCATCTATGGCACCAATGCTGCGATGTATTTCGTCAACAAGTATTATGGAAAGGCCAGCCTGGCGCGCTACCGGCTTATGTTGGCAATTGCTTCTTTTATAAAATGGGCAGCGGCATTTATGAAGTGCATGTTACACAACACCCAAAAGAACCGCAACAGCAAAGAAAAATGGGGCACATCCTGGAGAACAGTGCTCCACTATCGGGGGGAACAAAATTGAGCCTAAAGTCAAAACTTCATAAGATTGTACGCGGGAGCGCGCTGCTGTCACATGTAGAGTTGATTGTCTTTAAGAAAAGATGGCGCAAGCAGAATTCCCATAATTTTACTACGGCGGTAAATTGTTTCAACGCCCGGAGTGTCAGTGTGGGAAAGGGTACTTACGGCGCGCTGGATGTACGCCATTTTGGAAACCCTGACGAGCGGGTACAGATTGGAAACTACTGCTCTATTGGTCCGGAGTGTGTCTTTATGACCGGTGGTGAGCACCGCTATGATAGCCTGTCCACCTATCCCTTCCGGATGAAATTAGGCATTTGTGAAAATGAATCTATCACCCGGGGGCCTATCGTTTTGGAAGATGATGTATGGTTGGGTTTCCGTGTGACTGTTATGTCCGGCGTTACCATCGGCAAGGGCGCAGTAGTAGCGGCAGGTGCTGTGGTCACCAAGGATGTGCCGCCCTATGCTATTGTAGGCGGTGTGCCGGCAAAGATTATCAAATACCGTTTTCCGGAGGTAGTGATCGCCGAAACGGAAAAAGTGGATTTTGGAAGTTTGACAAGAGAAGCAATAAAGGAGAACATGGACTGCTTTGAAACTCCGCTCACACCGGAAAATGCAGTCAAAATCAGAAAAAAGTTGGAGAATTAGGGATATGATGGATGAAAGAGTATCTATAATTATTCCGTGTTATAATCTGGAAAACCTTATTGTCCGGTGTATTGATAGCATTGTGAAGCAAACTTATCAGAATTTAGAAATCATTGTGGTTGACGACGGTTCAAAGGACGGTAGTTTTGACCGGATTCAGGAAGTGGCCCGGCGTGATCCCCGAATTGTGGCGGTGTCGCAGGAAAACCGGGGGCCCAGTGCTGCCCGCAACCATGGAATTGAACTGTCCACAGGAAAATATCTGATGTTTGTTGACGGCGATGATTATGTGGCAGATACCTATGTGCAGCATTTTATGGAGGCTGCGGATGGCTGCGATATGGTTATCGGTGGCTTGCGGTTCGTATTTCCGGACGGTGGACAGTTGGAGATTACGCAGACGGAGTTTCGTTGCGAAAAAGAAGAGTACATACAAAAATACTACACCCAAAGTGTGGCTAAGCGGACGATTTTTGGCCCGGTAAACAAACTTTACCGCGCAGCCGTGATCAAGGATAACGGTGTTCGTTTCCGGGAGGAACTGTCGATTCGTGAGGACGGTATTTTCGTGCTGGATGTGCTGAAACATACCCAAACTCTTTGCGGGGTGGAATATGCGGAGTACTTCTACGTGCAAAGCGCCCCCAACGCATCGCTGGTTTCCAAATTCCACGAGGATGAGAAAGAGATCAATGCCCAATTTTTCAGAATGCTGGTGGATGTGATCGGTGAGGAAAATCTCCGTCCAGAAGATATCCGGGTGATCTATCCCATGTTTTTGAATATGGACATCAGTTCCATCCGGAAGTTTTACTACTCCAATGCCTATTCGCTGAAAAAGGGCCTTCGGTATATTCGGGGCATCCTGATGGATGCAACTTTCTGCCGGGCAAGAGAGGAACTGAACCGGGTGGACAGCGCCCTTGCCAAAAAGTATTATCGACCGTTATTGGTGGTACATATCATTAATTATTTATCGGTCAGACGAAGGAGATAATGTTGTGAAAATCTCTGTGGGAATCACTTTATTCAATCCGGCGGTGGAGGCAGTACGGTATGCAGCAACATTACCCTCGATGTTTTCCGGCGTATATATTTATGATAACAGTCGGGATAACGGTGCCTATGCGCATCTGATCGGGACGGACTGTAGATACTTTTACAACGAAAAAAACGACGGATTGTCAGTGGCGTTCAACTGCTTTTTGAATCAGGCGGTGGAGGATGGCGCAGACTATCTGCTGCTGCTGGATCAAGACAGTATGTATAATATGCAGGTATTACAGCGGCTGATGAA
>JAZOXE010000142.1:0-15598 GCA_045659525.1 Faecousia sp.
CAATCGGACGGCAGATTATATTGTAGATGTTGGACCTGGAGCCGGCAGTCACGGCGGTGAAATTTTTGCCACTGATTCTGTGAAGGATATAGAAGCAGAACCGAAATCCGTTACCGGACAGTATTTATCTGGCGCAAAGAAAATCCCCATTCCTGCGAAAAGAAGGACAGGAGCAGGGAATTACCTTTTGGTTTCCGGCGCATCGGAAAATAATTTAAAGGATATCGATGTTTCGATTCCGTTGGGCACACTTTCCTGTGTGACCGGCGTTTCCGGCTCCGGTAAGTCCAGTTTGGTAGGAGAAGTCCTGAACAAAACCCTCCTTGGAAAACTGAATCACGCCCGTACACGCCCCGGCGCATGCCGATGCATCAGCGGACTTGAGCATCTGGATAAAGTAATTGATATAGACCAAAGTCCCATTGGCAGAACACCCCGGTCAAATCCCGCAACCTATACCGGACTTTTTAATGACATCCGGGATTTGTTTGCGTCAACATCCGATGCGAAAATGCGTGGGTACGGACCTGGACGATTTTCTTTCAATGTAAAGGGCGGTCGCTGTGAGGCATGCTGTGGTGACGGCCTTGTAAAAATTGAAATGCACTTCTTGGCAGATGTATATGTACCTTGCGAAGTTTGTAAAGGGAAACGTTATAACCGGGAGACATTGGAAGTGCAATACAAAGGAAAGAACATTGCTGAAATTTTGGATATGCGGGCTGAAGACGCGGTCAAATTTTTTGAGAATATTCCCAAAATCCAAAGAAAAGCACAAACATTGGTAGACGTTGGCCTTGGATATATCAAACTGGGGCAACCCAGTACAACACTCTCCGGTGGAGAGGCGCAACGTGTAAAACTGGCAACAGAACTCGCCCGTGTTTCTACTGGCAGAACAATATATATTCTTGATGAGCCGACTACAGGCCTCCACGCAGCCGATGTGCATAAACTGATTGATGTTTTGCAGAAGTTGGTTGACTTGGGCAATACGGTACTTTTAATTGAGCATAATTTGGATGTAATCAAATCTGCAGACTATATTATTGATTTAGGCCCTGAAGGCGGAGATAAAGGCGGTTATCTGATTGCTTTTGGAACACCGGAAGAAGTTGCCTCTGTAAAAGAAAGTTACACTGGTCAGTATTTGGCTCGGGAACTAAAAAAATAAAGAAGCCGTCCCATTTCAAACGAAATGGGACGGGCAGTTAAAATTTGCCGTCGTATAGTTCGGCTGGGATTACATCGGACAGTTCAATTAAGCCATGGTCAAAGCCACCAGCATAGTCGACCGGTGACAAGATGGGGGAGCGAAGTTGCGCGCCGTTGCCGGGGCGAACGGCAAATGTTACAGTAATCTTTGTACCACCATCTTCCTGCCCGGTTATCAGTACGGTTCCACCGTGGGCATTGGCGACGGTTTGCACAAGACTCATTCCCAACCCAAGACCCTGCAGACCATCTTCAATTCCGGGCTGCCGGAGGTAACGGTTAAAAATTGTGCTGTACATATCCTCCGAGATACCGCATCCGTGGTCATTTACAGTGAGAAGCAGATATTTCCCCTTGTGAGAAAGATTTACGTCTAACTCCCGATTCTCTCCTGAAAATTTTACGGCATTAGACAGTAAATTGTAAATGGCTCTTTCTAACATTTCATAGTTAGCTTGCGTAAATACACTGTGGTCAGGAACGGAGTATTTTAAAGATACATCGGCTTCCTTCAAAAGGGCGGTTGCTTTTTCCAGTATTTCATAGACTGCATAGGATATATCGAGATTGACCATTGGTGGAGGATTTGTCTTATATCTTGTAATATCGGACATATTTCCCACGGTTCGTTGTAAACGGAAAAGTCCACGGTTGATTTGCGCGTTTTGCAGTTTCTCTTGTTTGGTTTGCCGCTTACTTGACACAGTTCTATCTTGAGATATTGTCATAACAGAATTAATTTGCGCTCTTAACTGCTGGGCAACAAGCGCCATTGTCTGCAAACTCTGCTCTGTATATTCAGTTTCCGGCAGAAAGTAGTCAATATCATTGTCTTTGATTACCGCAACACCGACTGCAGCGCCATCTAAGTTGATTTTGGTATATAAAATACCATTTTGGAATGTTTGGTATGTTTTGTAATTTTCTCCCAATAGGAAACTTATTTCCTTACCAACAAGTCCGGAATATAGATTTCCCGCTTGATTTACATGGCTAACCTTGCCATCCTTAACACAAATCGCGGGGCGCTCCAGTATATTCAGAAGTTCCATTCTTTGCCTCCTTGCTCTATAGGGTGTGCAATTTATGCGAATATTACCACAAATGGTATGTATTTTTCTAATTATCTATTTTAGCGAATTTTGTCGAAAATAGCAAGAAGTTTTAATGATGAGGTTAATTTTATGACAGAACATAAGGATCATCGTTCCAGAATGCGGGATCGATTTTTAAAAGAAGGTCTGGATAACTTTAATGATATCAATGCTCTGGAGTTGTTGTTATTCTATTGCATACCCCAAAAAGATACCAATCCATTGGCACACGCGCTTGTAGATGCCTTTGGAAATCTTGCCGGTGTTTTGGACGCAAAAAAAGAAGATTTGCTAAAAGTTCCGGGTGTAGGAAAAAATATTGCAACATTTTTGTTGCTGCTAAGGGAAACAAGTCGTTTTTACCAAGTCGAGCAGTCGCTGCCTGGTCGTGTTCTTGCCAATCTCAACGAATGTGGTAACTACTTGATGCCGTATTTTGTAGGCAGGGAAGTGGAAACCATATTTATGCTCTGTCTGGATGCAAAGTGTAAGGTTATCTGTTGCAGAATGGTCGGTGAAGGCAGTATTAATTCAGCCAACATCTCCGTTCGCAAAATCGTTGAAATTGCAATCAATGCCAATGCGACAACAGTTATCCTTGCACACAACCACCCCAGTGGCTTGGCAATTCCTTCTGGTGATGACGTACAGACTACCGGTCGAATTGCAAAGGCTTTGGAATTGGTAGATGTTAACCTTGCTGACCATCTTGTGTTTTCCGGTAACGACTTTGTTTCTATCGTACAGTCCAATTATTTTCCGTTAAAATCTGATTAAACAAAATTAAATTCAAAAAGCAGAGACAATATCGTCTCTGCTTTTTGTGTAACCTTGTATAAACCGCTCGGGGATGACACCCAAGAGGCCTCGGGTTACATCTCATATAAATTAAAAACTCTCAACCACATAAATAGTTGAGAGTTTTTGGTCGGAGTGTCGGGATTTGAACCCGAGGCCTCTTGGACCCGAACCAAGCGCGATACCAAACTTCGCCACACCCCGTCAGCGCTTTGTATTATAGTGAATAAAGTTCCGGTTGTCAAGTCCTGACGGCTGTTTTCCTGTCTTTTTCATCTTTTTGCTGCGTATGATTTAAGGGGTGATGCAATATGTACAAAATAAATTATAGTCCGGAGACAAGCAATCGGTTTCCGGCTAAAAAAAGAAGAAACTTAAATTTTAAGTTTGTTGTTTTAGGAATTGTCTTTACTTTCTTAATATCAAGTGTATTTTTGTTTCGAAGTGAGATTGCTGATTTTTTAATTCCCGGAGATTCCATGGTGACCAAATCGGCATTTTCCGAGTTCTTAAAAAATGTACACAATGGGGAATCCATATCGGATGCAGCGTTGACATTTTGCCGGGAAATAATTGAAAATGCAAATGTTTCGTAACCAGCCGTTTATATCCGTTTCAGCGCAATTTTACATTGTTCTCTGCGCCGCAATCTTTCTGATACCTATACAGTGGATATTTGCCTGGTTAACTGCTGTAATAATACACGAATTTTTTCATTATCTATCTCTTCGTTCAATGGGGATACGCGTCTACTCTGTAAGAATCAATGTCAATGGCACAAAAATGAAAACCTCTATATTATCAAATAAGCAAGAGTTTATTTGCGCGATGGCAGGTCCAATCGGAGGGTTACTTGTCTTATTATTTAGAAGATGGATTCCGCTTACAGCAATTTGCTGTTTTTTGCACGCAATATATAATTTGCTCCCAATTTATCCATTAGACGGCGGACGAGCGCTTCGATGTATATTAATATATCTCTTTCCCACCAATGGGTATTTTATGTCACAAATAACTGGCCATTGCCTGATTGGAATTATCCTATTTGTAGGCTTTTATGCTACGTTTATTTTATCTCTTGGACCGCTTCCGCTTTTCATTGCAATCACACTTGTGTTGAAATATTGCTTGCAAACCGATAGAACAGAGGTTACAATATACAAAAATATAAAAATGAGGAATCCTGATGAAACAACGATTACAAAAAATTTATCCAACGGTGCAAAAACCGGCAAGGTACACCGGCGGTGAGTTTAATCAAGTAATAAAAAATCCGGACGATGTGCGCGTTCGGGTTGCCTTTTGCTTTCCGGACACCTATGAAATCGGTATGTCAAACTTAGGTATGCAGATTTTGTACGGCGTTATGAACGGCATGGACGGCGTTTGGTGCCAGCGGGTATTTGCTCCTTGGGCAGATATGGAAAACGCTATGCGGGAAAACAACATTCCTCTGTGGGCACTGGAAAGCCAAGATCCGGTAAAAGACTTTGATATGATTGCTTTTACCATCGGATATGAAATGGCTTACTCCAATATTTTGAATATGTTAAACCTCGCGAATGTTCCGCTGTATGCAAAGGATAGAAAAGGTCTTAAAAATATTGTATTCGCAGGCGGTGTTTGCACCTTTAACCCGGAGCCTCTGGCAGATTTCGTAGATTTCTTCTCCATCGGCGAAGGAGAGGATATTACCCAGGAAATTGTTTCCCTCTATGATAAAGCAAAAAGAGAAGACTGGAATAAAGAATCCTTTTTACTGGCAGTGTCAAAAATCCCCGGTGTGTATGTTCCGTCTTTTTATGATGTCACTTACGCCAAAAGCGGTACGATTACTTCTGTAAATGCAAAAAATGATGCGCCGGAAACGGTTACAAAACGAATTATTGAAGATTTGGATAACGCTTATTATCCTACGGATATGATTGTTCCCACAACAGAAATTGTTCATGATAGAGCAAATATTGAAGTGTTTCGCGGTTGTATTCGTGGTTGCCGCTTCTGTCAAGCGGGATTTTCCTGCCGTCCAGTACGCAAAAAGAGCCCGCAAACACTCTATAAGCAGGCAGTTGAGACTTTGAAGCAATCCGGACATAATGAAATTACACTGTCAAGTCTTTCTACATCTGACTATCGGCAACTTCGGCAGTTAACAGACGAACTGATTCCGTATTGCGAACAGAACAAAGTTACATTATCCGTTCCGTCACTGCGGGCAGATAATTTTTCCAAGGAACTGATGTTGCGCTTGCAAACTCTTCGAAAAAGCGGTTTGACATTTGCGCCAGAAGCCGGTACGCAGCGGCTTCGGGATGTCATCAATAAGAATCTCACAGAGGATGAAATCCTTTCTACCTGCGCGAATGCGTTTTCCGGCGGATGGAGTAACGTTAAACTTTATTTTATGTTAGGGTTGCCCACAGAAACCGATGAAGACTTATTGGGTATCGCAGAACTGGTTTATAAAGTAATTCAAACCTGGAAAGAAAATGCTTCAAATAAGAAAAGGGGATTGCGTGTACACGTTTCCACCTCATTCTTTGTACCCAAACCCCATACGCCGTTTCAATGGGAAAAGCAAATAACACCCCAAGAGTATTTACGACGGTGCAAATTGTTAAAGAGTCATTTCTATTCCAAGTCTATCGAATACAGTTACCACAGCCCGGATTTAAGTCGATTGGAAGCAGTATTTGCAAGAGGTGACCGTAGAGTTGGTAACGTGATTGCAGAAGCCGTGAAAAACGGTGCAAAGTTAGACGGTTGGGATGAATTCTTTTCCTATAACACGTGGCTCAACGCGTTCGATGCTTGCGGAATTGATCCGGATTTTTATACGGTTCGAGGTTATGGGGATGATGAAATCTTACCTTGGGACATTATTGATGTCGGTGTAAGTAAATCCTTCTTAAAACGAGAACGTGACAAAGCAAATCAAGGGAAAATTACGCCGGATTGCCGTCACGGATGTAGTGGCTGTGGCGCAGATAAATTGCTCCGGGAGGCAAAATGCGATGATTAGAGCATTGTTTAAAAAGACCGAAAACGCAATTTGGATTTCCCATTTAGATTTAATGCGTTTACTCCAAAGAGCTTTTAAGCGGGCAGGATTGCACCTAACGCATACTCAAGGATTTAATCCGAGACCGTCTGTTTCGATCGCGCTTCCGTTATCCGTAGGCACTGTAAGCCACTGTGAACTGCTGGACTTTGATTTAGAAGGAGATAACCTTTCCTATGACGAAATCTGCAATGCTCTTAATCGTGCCCTGACGGATGGTGTACAGATTTTGAAGGTATATCCTGCAACGCGCAAAACTAAAGAAATCACCTATTTACAATGCAAGGTGAAGTTGTTTTACGATGACGGTGTCCCGGAAAGTGCAATTTCCGAAATATCATCACTTTTTAAGTGGGACACGCTGATTGTACCCAAAAAAACTAAAAACGGAATACAGGAGCAAAACATACTACCGCTGATAAAGAGAATTTCCGTTATTTTAGATAACGAAAAAGAACTGACCATCGACTCGGTTATCTGCTGTCAAAACCCAACGCTAAATCCTGCGCAAATTTCTGCGGCAATTTCTCTGTATTTGCCTCATTGCGCGCCGGATTCCGCCTATTGTGTCAGAACCAAATTATTTGATGATAAAATGAACGAATTTGAATAAGGAGTCTACAATGGAAACAAATCCCAATATCATTTTAGAAGAATGCCCTATTTGCCGGGGAAGCGGCTTTATTATGCACGAAGGCGGCTGGAATGTACAAGTAGAATGTACTGACTGCAGCGCCCACACAGTTTATGTAGAATACAATAACGAAGACGAGAAGAAAGAAGCCGAGCGGCAAGTGGCTATGCTGTGGAACTTAGGGAAAGTGATTAAATCCGAAAACGGAGAATAATTTAGGAAAAAGTAAAAATAATGCTTGCATTTTTCTTCCGGGTATGATAGTATACTGTGGCAGTCGAAAGATGCAAGCAATATTTCCGGGTGTGGCGAAGTTTGGTATCGCGCTTGAATGGGGTTCAAGAGGCCGCTGGTTCGAATCCAGTCACTCGGACCATAAAATCCGAAAGAACGAATGTTCTTTCGGATTTTATATTTTTAATATGAATTTACCGTAAAAAGGTAAAAAATAACGAAAAACACAAAAATTCCTCTTGATTTTATGGAAATGCTGTGTTATAATCGGGCAGTCTGAAAACAAGGTGAGTCCTCTGGGAGTCCGGGAACCATATCGCCGGGGTACACTTTCCATGAACGCCTAATATTAAGGAGGACAAAGATATGGATTTAGTAAAGGCACTGTCCAGCCAGTACATGAAGGAAGAACTGCCCGAAATGCGGGTTGGCGATACCGTTCGTGTTCATGTGCGGATTCAGGAAGGCTCCCGCGAGCGTATTCAGGTGTTTGAAGGCACTATCATCGCCCGGAAGCATGGCGGTATCGGTGAGACCATCACCGTGCGTCGTATCAGTTACGGTGTAGGTTGTGAAAAGGTATTCCCGGTTCACTCTCCCCGGATTGCAAATGTGGAAACTGTCCGTAAGGGCAAGGTCCGCCGTGCAAAACTGTACTACCTGCGTGACCGCTTCGGCAAGGCCGCAAAGGTCAAAGAAAGAGTCTAATGCAAAATTCAATAAAAAAAGAGGGGAAACCCTCTTTTTTTATTTGTAAAAATCGTGTATAATAGCAGAAATATACCTTAATTACCGGAGGTAAAGAATGGATTTAGAAAAAATGGACGGACCCTCCTATGAAAATCCAGAGGAACAAAGAAATGTAACCGGTGGACGCCGACGCGCATCTGAACAGGCAACATCTACTTTGTCCTTTTTGCACGATATGGTTATTGCAATCGTTTTTGTGCTGCTGGCCCTGTTTTTGCTTTTTCGGGTTGTTGTTGTGTCCGGACCTTCTATGAACAATACGCTTATGGATGGTGACTATCTGTTACTGATTAACGGTATTCTGTTTGACAAACCGGAGCAAGGGGACATTATCGTTGCCAGTAAGGATGATTTCCGTCAAGGTGAACCGATTATTAAGCGTGTAATTGCTACGGAAGGACAGACCGTTCGGATTGATTATACTTCCGGAACCGTATATGTGGATGAAGTACCTTTGAAAGAAGCATATGTACGCACACCAACCAATTTAGATGAGGGTATGGAAAATCCGACTATTGTGGATAAAGGGTGTATATTTGTTATGGGAGACAACCGCAACGATTCCATGGACAGTCGAGATCCCAGTATTGGGCAGATAGACTGTCGGGAAGTGTTGGGGAAGGTAATTTTTCTGCTATACCCGGGAACGAATAAAGGAAATGTCAATCGTGATTTTAGGCGTATTGGAGTGTTGTCATAATGGATAACTCGCATATGAATATTCAGTGGTATCCCGGACATATGACAAAAACCCGGCGGCAAATCGAAGGGGACTTGAAATTAGTGGATGCCGTCTGTGAAATTGTGGATGCCCGGATTCCAATTTCCAGCCGGAATCCGGATATTGATGCAATTTGCGGTAATAAACCGCGAATCATTGTCCTTAACCGGATGGATTTGGCAGACAGTGACGCCACAAAACGTTGGATGCAGTATTTCCGCAATAAGGGAATGGCCGCGGTAGCAACGGACTGTAAGAGCAAAAAAGGTATAAACACCTTTCAACCTGCCGTTCGTAGCGTTCTAAAAGAGAAAATCCAACGTAATGCGGAAAAAGGAATGAATAAACCTCTGCGGGTTATGATTGTTGGCATTCCCAATGTAGGTAAATCCACACTGATTAATCAAATTTCCGGTAGGAAAGGTGCAAAAGCCGAAAACCGTCCGGGTGTTACAAGAGGAAAACAGTGGGTTACCGTTGATAACGGACTTTTGCTTTTAGATACGCCGGGAATTCTGTGGCCCAAATTTGAAGATCCCAATGTAGGAATGATGCTTGCCTATACCGGCGCCGTGAAAGAAGATGTAATTGATACAGAGGAACTGGCCTATCGGCTTATGGAATTGCTGTGGCGCTACTATCCGGACACTGTTCGTCAGCGCTATAAAGTAGATATGCCCATAGAAACACCGGGATATGAATTACTGGAAGAGGCTGGCAGAAAAAGGGGATTCTTGCTGTCCGGTGGTGAAATTCACACAGAGCGGATGGCGAAAGTACTGTTAGATGAATACAGAAGCGGAAAATTGGGGCATTTTACATTGGAAATGCCGGAGGATGCGCAATGAGTCAAATTGATATGTGGGAAATTGAAAGAGGCTGCGCGCAGGAAGGGTATCGAATTATCTGCGGTGTGGATGAAGCAGGTAGAGGTCCTTTGGCTGGACCGGTGTGCGCCGCCGCAGTAGTACTACCGGAAAATGCTGATATTCCTGGCTTGAATGACAGTAAAAAACTCTCTGATAAAAAACGCAGAGAATTATTTCCTTTGATTCAGCAAACGGCAATCTGCTATGGAATCGCTTTTGCTGACCACAAGGAAATTGACGAAATTAATATTTTGCAGGCAACTTACCTTGCTATGGAGCGGGCAATCAGTTCCTTGTCTCAAAGACCGGACATATTGCTGATTGACGGCAACCGTTGCAAAGATTTTGGAATTTCCACCAGAACGGTTGTAAAAGGGGATAGTTTATCTGCAAGCATTGCCGCTGCGTCTATTCTTGCAAAGGTGACAAGAGACGACTATATGCTAAAAATGGCACAGGAATACCCAGGATATGGCTTTGAGGTACATAAAGGATATGGCACAAAAGCTCATTATGCGGCGATCGCAGAAAAGAGCCCCAGTCCGATTCACAGAATGACTTTTTTGAAAAAATTATATGGGACGAAATAATATTACCGGCGCATGGGGCGAAGCCGTTGCTGCGGAGTTTTTGCGTAAAAAACACTATACATTGATTGCAAGCGGGTATCGGTGCCGGTTTGGAGAAATTGACCTGATTATGTGCGACCGAAAACACCTGATTTTTGTTGAGGTAAAACTGAGAAAGTCTGCGAATTTTGCCAATGCATCGGATTTTGTGGATGCGAGAAAACAAAGCAGAATCCGAAACACTGCATCTATGTATCTGGCGCAGAATCCAACAAAACTTCAACCGCGTTTTGATGTTGTTGCAATCTATGCGCCAGAAGGTGTAAACACATTAATGCCGACAATCCACCATTTGGAGGGTGCATTTGAATGAATTTTCCGGTTTTTGATTTGCATTGCGATACCGCACTTGCGCTTTTAGGTGAATCATTAAAAGAAAATGGCAGTTTAAGAGAAAACAAGTATCATATTGATTTAAAAAGAGCAAAGGAACTGCCTGGATATGTCCAGTGCTTTGCCTGCTTTACCACACCGCTCATGGAAAAGTGGTACGGTGTATCTCCGGTAACTGTTTTCGAAAGAGAAATGGAAACGATTTGCAGTGAGATTACAAAAAACAGCGACCTAATTTCTCTTGCGTATACGGCTGCTGATATTGAAAAGAACTATAAAACCGGGAAAATGTCTGCAATCTTATCCATTGAAGGTCCGGCAGGTTTTGATTTTGATCCGGAACTTTTAGAAACCTTGTATACAGCCGGCTTTCGAATCAGTACGCTTGGGTGGAACGAAGACAACCCTCTCACAGGCTCTCACGAAACCGGCAAGGGCCTGACAGAAAAGGGTAGGGAATATGTCAGAAACGCCCAAAAATTAGGTATGATAATTGATGTGAGCCACATAAGTGACCGCGCTTTTTTTGACATTATGAATATAACGGATGCACCCATCATCGCATCTCATTCCAATAGTCGAAGTGTGTATGATCACAGTCGCAATCTGACAGATGAAATGTTTCTTGCTATTTGCAATACCGGTGGTGTTGCCGGTATCAACCTTTATGCTGATTTCTTAAGCAAAGAAGCCACACTGGATTCTGTTTGTGACCACATTTTTCATTTTATGGAACTGGATTGTACCGGCACGCATATTGCCTTAGGCGGGGATTTAGACGGTTGTGAAATTCTTCCGAAAGAATTCTCCGGTATTTGTGATTATCCTAAAATTGCAAACAGACTTATGCAGCGGGGATTAGAAGAAGTTACGGTTCATAACATTTTTTGGAATAACGCATTGGGAGTGATGAAAAAATGTTGTACATAAGCACAAGAAGTAAAATTGATTCCTTTACCGCATACCGGGCGCTTCACGAGAATTGCGCGCCGGACGGCGGTGCATTTGCGCCTATGCAGTTGCGTAAATTTGGGTCGGATGAAATAGAATTGCTCTTAAGGTCTTCATTTAATGACGCTGTTTCTACCATTCTGAACTATTTCTTTTCTACGAAGTTATCCGGTTTTGACTTGGATTTTTCCATTGGCAGAATGTCTGCAATCCTGCAGGATGCCGGCCATAAAACCGTTGTTGCTGAGTTATGGCATAATTTGACATCCTCCTATTCCTGTTACGAAAAGAGCGTTATGGAATTGCTGGGTGTTACAGAAAACCCTTACAGCAACTGGAGCAGAACAGCCATTGCCTGCGCCACACTTTTCGGTCTTTTTGCGCTGGCGCATAAAGATGGTTATACCGGTCTGGATGTTGCCATAAGCGCAGAGGATATGATTTTTGCCTGCGGCGCTCGGTACGCAAAGCAAATGGGGCTTCCCGTAGGAAAAATTATTTGTGTTTGCAGCGAGAACAATCCGGTTTGGGATTTGGTACAACGTGGAGAAATCGTTAATACTGCGCTTTCTCAAATGAAGAACAAGGATTTACCTATTTCGCTGGAACGGCTGATGTATTTGGCTTTAGGCAGAGAAGAAAGCGCTTTCTTTACAAACGCGCTGAATACCAAACGCAGTTATTCTATTTCGGAAGATTTACTGCCCATTGCCTTTGGTGATATGTACAGCGTTGTTGTAGGCGAAAGCCGGGTTCCTGACGTCATAAACAGCGTTAACCGCAGTTGCGGTTATGCCATCAGCAAAGATGCGGCGTTTACATTTGGCGGCTTACAGGATTACCGGGCGAGAACCGGCGCAAGTTGCGAAACACTACTTTTATCAATGGAAAAACCGGGGAAATAACCCCGATAAGGAGTTTTTATGGCACTATATGCAATTGGCGATTTACATTTGTGCCTTGGAGCAGAAAAACCCATGGATGTTTTTGGGGGGAACTGGACCGGATATATGGAGAAACTGAGGGAAGGGCTCTCTTGCATCAACGAAACAGACACAACGGTTCTTCTTGGCGATTTATCGTGGGCGCTGGATCTTAACGGCGCAACACCGGATTTTGAATGGATTAACCGTATTCCCGGCAAAAAAATTATCTTGAAGGGAAACCATGATTATTGGTGGAGTACGGCAAAAAAATTCTATGAATTCTGCGACAGAAACAGTTTTTGGAATATGTTGGTTCTTAACAATAACCACTACATTTACGAAGATGTGGCAGTTTGCGGTACTCGAGGCTGGTTCTTTGAAGAATCCCGTAGTTCCGAACACGATGAGAAAGTATTTAACCGGGAATTGTTGCGTTTAGAAACATCCTTGCGTTCTGCAGGCGACAGAAGAAAAATTGTGTTTCTTCACTACCCACCGCTGTATAAGGGTTACGAATGTAAAGAGATTATTGAAGTTCTGCATAAGTATGATGTTCGGAGTTGCTATTATGGCCATTTACACGGTGCCAGCCACGGATTGGCGCTGGAAGGACAGTGGGACGGCATAGAATATAAACTTGTCTCCGCAGATAAGTTAAACTTTCAACCATACACAGTAATTTTATAAAATTTTTAAGAAAAGTATAGACTTTTCATGCTTTATTTGATAGAATAACTCGGATACAAAAATTGTATAAAACTGGTTGTAATTCAACCAAAATTTGGAGGATATAAAGAATGAACGTTAAGAGTTTGGAAAGAAACGGCAATCAGACTACAATCGTAGTGGAAATCGACAAGGAACTGATGGAATCCGGCGTGCAGAAAGCATATCTCAAAGCCCGCAAGAATATTGCAATTCCCGGTTTCCGCAAGGGCAAAGCGCCCCGTAAATTGATTGAATCTATGTACGGAGCCCACGTATTTTACGAAGATGGCCTGGATGAGATTTTTCCCGAAGTTTACGATTTTGCCGTAACCAAACAGGATGTGAAAGCCGTTGGTCGTCCCAATCTGACCAATCTGGACATTTCCGATGACGGCATCGTTACCATCACTTTGACAACTGAAGTATACCCGGAGGTTACCCTGGGTGACTATAAGGGACTCAAAGTCGAAAAGGAGAAGGTTGCTGTAACTGATGAGCAAGTTCAGGCAGAACTTGACCGTATAGCACAGAACGTATCTTCCACTGAAACTGTAGAACGCGCCGCTGAAATGGGCGATACCGCAAACATTGATTTCGAAGGTTTTGATAATGGCGTTGCGTTTGATGGCGGCAAGGGCGACAATTTTGATTTGAAATTGGGTTCCGGATCTTTTGTGCCTGGTTTTGAAGAGCAAATCGTTGGAATGTCTGCAGGGGAAGAAAAAGATATTGATATCACATTCCCCGAAGATTACCATGCAGAATTGGCCGGTAAGGCTGTTGTATTCCACGTAAAGGTAAATAAGGTTACAACCACCATTACTCCTGCCCAGGATGACGAGTTCGCAAAAGACGTGTCTGAGTTTGACACGCTGGAAGAACTGAAGGCTGATATTGCTGCGAAGGCAAAAGAGCGCGCTGAAAAGCAGGCGCAGTCCGCTTTTGAGCAGGCTTGTGTTGAAAAAGCTTCTGAAAACGTATCCGTTGATATGCCCAATGCTTTGATTGAAATGGAACTGGATAACCAGATGGAGCGTTTTGCTTATCAACTGCAGATGAGCGGCTACTCTATGGACCAGTATGCAAAGATGATGGGCGGCGATATGGCTACTATGCGTAACGCTTTCCGTCCTGCCGCAGAAAAGCAGGCAAAAACCAACGTAATGTTGGATAAGATTGTTGAAGTAGAAGGCATTACTGTTACGGAAGAAGAAATTGCTGCCGAATACGAATCCATTGCAAAGCAGTATGAAATGGAAGTAGACAAGGTTAAGGGTATGATCCCCGACGGCGAAATTAAGACCAGTCTCCAAACCCGTAAGGCCATCAGTGTCATCGTTGACTCTGCCGTAGCATCTGCGCCTAAGAAACCCAGAAAGCCCAGAGCGCCGAAGGCAGAAGAAACGGAGGGTGCAGAGAAAGCAGAGAAGGTTGAAACGTCCGCTAAGTCCGCTAAGTCTACCAAGACTACAAAATCTGCATCTACCACAAAGACCACAAAGACCACGAAGACCACCAAAACTACCAAAGCCAAAAAGGAAGAGGAATAATCTTCCAACAAACTGGCTAAACTGTTCCATACTTTGAAAGGAGAAATGGTTATGAGTTTAGTACCTTACGTTGTAGAACAGACCAGCAGGGGAGAGAGAAGTTATGATATTTTCTCCAGACTGCTCAATGATCGGATTATTTTTCTTTCCGAAGAAGTGAACGATACAACGGCTAGTTTGGTTGTTGCACAACTTCTGTATTTGGAAGCGCAAGACCCGGATAAGGACATCCAGTTCTACATTAACAGCCCCGGTGGCAGTGTAACTGCTGGTATGGCGATTTATGACACCATGCGTTATATCAAGTGTGACGTTGCTACCATTTGTGTTGGTATGGCTGCGTCTATGGGCGCGTTCCTGCTATCTGCGGGAACAAAAGGTAAGCGGATGGCTCTTCCTAACTCCGAAATTATGATTCACCAGCCTTCTGCCGGTACGCAGGGACAGATTACCGATATGGCTATCCATCTGAAACGTTTGGAAACCATTAAAACCCGTATGAACCGTATTATGGCTGAAAATACCGGCAAAAGCATTGAGGAAGTAACCGATGCTTGCGAGCGCGATAACTTTATGAGTGCACAGGAAGCGCTGGAGTTTGGATTGATTGACCGGGTGTTGGAGCGCCACTAATTTTTAGAAAGGCAGGAACCGCATTATGGCAAAAACAGAAGAACAGCACATAAGTTGCTCGTTCTGCGGAAAACGGGAAAGCCAGGCAAAATTGATTGCCGGTCCCGGTGTCTACATCTGCAGCGAATGTGTGCAGGCGTGTTGCGACCTTTTGCGGGAGAGCGATGTAAACCACGACGCCTTCGATAAACTTCCCACCCCTATGGAAATGAAAGCCTATATGGACAGTTACATTGTAGGTCAGGAAGATGCGAAAATTGCTCTGTCAGTTGCTGTATATAACCACTACAAAAGAATTTATTTATCCGCGGATAAAGATGTGGAATTGCAAAAGAGCAATATCCTGCTAATTGGACCTACCGGTTCCGGTAAGACACTTTTTGCCCAAACATTGGCAAAAATCTTGGATGTACCTTTTGCAATTGCTGACGCTACAACATTGACGGAAGCAGGCTATGTAGGTGACGACGTTGAAAACATTCTCCTTCGTCT
>JAZOXE010000143.1:0-4383 GCA_045659525.1 Faecousia sp.
CTCCTTATTTAATATTGTAACTTTGTTTGTTATTGTTTAATTGCCGAGGATAATATCGCAAATCCGATCTACATCTTCTACTGACAGATCCGCATACAAAGGCAGTGTCAGAACGCGATCTGCAATATACTTGGCAACGGGAGTCTTTTCTGCACCGGCGGTGGGGTAATCGCAGTAACATTCCATATCGTTCGTCAAAGGATAGAAATACTTCCGCGCAGTGACACCGTGTTCTTTCAACATCTCGAACACTTCGTTGCGAGTCAGTTTGTAATCCTCAAAAACCACCGGGAAGTAGGCATAGTTTCCGGTAACCTCCGGTTGATCTTCACATAAAACAATGCCCTTGACACCGGAAAGCCGGTTGCGGTATTGCTCCACTACCCGCTTGCGCTTTGCTATCTCATCCGGTAAGTGACGGAGATTGCAAATACCCATTGCTGCCTGGAATTCATTCATTTTGGCATTACCGCCTATGTATGCGACACTCTCCTGACCACGAATACCAAAGTTTTTCAAATCGTTCAGCACCTGCACAAGGCGATCTTCCCTGAAGCACACAGCGCCGCCTTCAATGGTATTAAACACTTTCGTTGCGTGGAAACTAAACATAGAGGCATCTCCGAAATTAGCAGAACTGACACCTTTATAACTGACGCCAAAGGCATGAGCCGCATCATAAATTACTTTCAAGCCGTGTTTTTGGGCAATCGTCTGGATTTTCTCCACATCGCAGAGGTTGCCGTAGACGTGGACAGGGACAATTGCTACTGTTTTCGGTGTGATCAGGCTTTCCAGTTTCTCTGTATCCATCGTGTAGTCTTTTCTGTTAATATCGCAAAAAACAGGAACAAGGCCGTTTCTGACAATGGCGTGGGTAGTGGACACAAATGTAAAAGGTGTGGTGATTACCTCGCCACCTTCAGGGAAATTCATTGCAGCAAGCACATTTTCCAGCGCCAGGTGTCCATTGGTATAGAGCACCACGTGGGGAGTCTCCAGATAGGTTTCCAATTGCTCCTGCAACTGCCGGTGCTTGATGCCCATATTGGTCAGCCAATGGCTGTCCCATAACCCCTTAATCTCCTGGCAGTATTCTTCAAAATCTGGCATAGAAGAACGGGTTACGTTAATTACGCTCATAACAAACAATCACTCCTTGTATGATAGAGTAGTAGTTTTTCGTGTCCCTCTCCAAGGACATACGCTACGCTGTACGAGATGCTGCGGATCGATTAATTCACTCCTACCGTATGACGGTTCCGGAAAGAAACCAACCACAGCCCTTTGCAGTATTATTCATCAGTTAAGATACCAGTTAGATGATTCATATTAAGCAAGGATACAAGCGTAAAGTACCCTGTGGAATCCGCATTAAAACAAACAAACTGGAGGTATCATTATGATTTGTGTGGGGATTGATGTTGCCAAGATTCCGGAATTAATCACATAATGATGGGCGATGACAAAAAACATAGAGAGAATTCGAAATAGTTCCAGATTAGAGTTTCTCTGTTGCTTTACACCACACTCTATCCAATTGTCCAAAATGCATTCCTCCCTTTATCGTTTACACTTGACTTTGCATATACATCTCATAGAATTTTGCTGGATCAAACTTACGCAGGCCATGCTCCTCGTAGAAATACTTTGCCTGTGCATCTGCCAAAATCGGGCCACTCATCACCTGCGCATAGTCTGCAGCAGGATGGGTATTGATCTCACAAAATTTAAAGCCGTCAGGGGTAATGATCACATCCAGCCCCAGATAGTCCAAAGAGTCTATATGCTTACAAACTCTTTCAATGGTGGTTCGCACCTGCTTCCAATTGGGTAAGTAGAACCCCTTCCACTGCACATGCGTGTCAGGATGTTCCGTAACAACCCAATTACCGCTTTCGCAGAAACGGCGGTAGCGCAACCCGGTATCCCAAAAAGCGCCGGTTTCGAAATCAAAACCTACGCCGATGCCACCGGCAGACAGATTGCTGGCGCCGCCGGAAGTCGTAGCACCAAAACGCGCAAAGGAAATAACGCATTTCCACTCAGATGCTTCAAAATGCTTTTCCCGGGGCAACTTTATCATGATGATTCGCAGGGTACATTCACTTTCCGGCCATATCTTTGCCAGGTCTTTATGCTGATAGCAATACTCCGTAACCACATAGTTGCCCATCTGAGGCAGGAACGCCTCGAAATCTTCCCTTGTAATGGGTTTATTATTTTCGTAAATGTCACCATCACGATACTCCAACTTCATAAAACCGCGGCCGCCGGAGGTGCCGGAGTTAGGCTTTGCCGCTAAAGTTCCTTTTATCTTTAGAAGATTGAAGAGAAAATCCTTATCCTTGGGAATATCCGCAGGTGCATCCATCATGTAAGTATAATCACCATTGTTTTCCACATACAGATAATATTCAGGCATGGTTTCTTCGCAACCATTGCTGTTGAGCACATACTTTAAAGTCAGTTTGTCGTTAACCCAAATACGAAAATGGTGGTTGATGGGGTGCATCATAAAGTAGTTGTAGTCCGGTAGGTAATCCTTGTAATTCTCCTCTGAAAGGCCATACAGCGCCACACGGCCAGGGAAGAATCCTCGGCTCATCGCCCACTTTTTGGTCTCATCATCTGTCGGGAACGCCTTTTCATCATCAGACAGTTTTTTTACAAACATTTTTGCCCATTTGGCATTCATGCCGGCTTCACATACCAACTCCAACAGCATATCATAATCTGTCATTTCTGTTCCACCTCTCAATGCATTGTCAAAACACAACGCCAATTACATTCTTATTAAACGCTTTCATATAGACCTCTTTTTTCATTCCTGCGTGGTACCTTATTTTTTCTTCAACGCTCCCTTAATCAAGGAGAGCAGATAGAAGAAACTGTCGAAACGGAAGATCCAGGATCCCAAAATATAAATCAACACGCCTATAGGGATTTGGATCAGTAGCGTGGCTACACTTCCAAGGTTCAGGAACAGCAAGGAATAGGTAATCACACCCATTTCTGCAGACAATAACACCGGAGGCAAAATATCTGCAATTTGATCACGGAAGCATAGGGGTGGGTAGACTGCCCCATCTACTCCGCCATATAATCAGCATCAGATATCCTGCGCCGCCCAAGCGCATATTTTTTCCTATTAATCACGTCTACCCTTTTTTAACATACTTCTGGAAAGATTTAAAATATATTCAAAACTATCAATATGCATCAGTTTAGAACCTACAACATAAAACAGAATTCCCAGAGGAACCTGAATTACCAAAGTAACAACGTCATTTAACCCAAGGAATGTTACGCAATAGACAATAGCGCCCATACCAAGTGTCAACAAGATTGTCGGGAGCATATCCAAAAGTTGTTCTCCATAATGATAATTGAGCAATTTCTGATTTGGGAAAGCGTTGATAAAACTGCTAATTACGGTTGTCACCAGCAAACTGTACGCCATTGCTTCTACACTGACCCACATAGTTGCCAGCACAGCAGTCAGGCCAATTGCTTTTTTTATAATCTCCAATTTTAAAAACAGGTCACTGCGTCCCATACCCTTAATGGCGTTCAAGTTTGCAGAGTGTATGGGGTAAAAGGCCATTGTAAAGCAAAACACCCGCAGAAACGGCACACAAGGCAGCCATTTTTCTGACAGCAGTATGGTAACAACCGGATCTGCACAGACAGCCAGTCCCATCATAATCGGCATCATCACATATGTACTGATCTTGATTGCTCTGCGCGTCATATTTTTGACTCGTACGCGGTTGTCTTGCTCCGAGGACATTGCAGGAAGCAAGACACTGTCGATAGCGGAACTGATATTATTGACGATTAATTGAGGAAACTGATGACCCTTATTGTAAAAAGCCAGATCTGCCGTAGTGTAGAGTTTACCAATGATCAGTTGTCGCAGATCCTTATATGCTGTATTAATCAGATTGGAAACCAACAATTTCCAACCATAGGAAAACAGCCCTTTCAGTCTTTGGAAAGAGAACATCCATTTGGGGCGCCACTTTACCGTTGCCCACAGAGTTGCAGTGCTGAATAATTGACTAAAAAGTGTCTGCCCTACCAATGCCCAGACTCCAAAACCTTTATATGCCATGGTGATGCCGACAACAGCAGAGCCGATAGTTGAAACAATCGTCGCCCAAAAAAATCGCTTAAACATCATGTTTCTGGATACATAAGCCTGCTGCACATTTTTAACGCCTGAAATCACAAGTACCAAACTCAAAACTCTGACGATAGCTACCAAATCCGGTTTTTCATAAAACGCAGCGATCAGCGGGGCAGCAAAAAACATACCCAGATATAACACGGTACAAATAAAAATGTTAAAGTAAAAAACGGAAGAAAAATCTAAATCAT
>JAZOXE010000144.1:0-1407 GCA_045659525.1 Faecousia sp.
ACAGTATTGGAAGCCGAAAAAAATCAAATTCTTAACGCAATCATTGCCGCACGTGAAGGCGCGGTATCGGAAATTAACACGGAAGCAACCGCGGCGCTTGCGCGAATTACCGCGCTTGTGGAAGATTTACCAGACGATACCGAAGCGCTTTTGACCGATTTGGAATATGTGAAAACTGTACTAACAGAAATTAATACAGTTATTGGGGGAGAACCCGCAACACCTGTTCCCTATATGCAGGGGAGCGAAGGAAAGAGCATCAACGCCAACACAGGCGCGGAAGTGACTTCCGCAACCTATAACAACACAGATTATATTGATATTTCCCCGTATGTTGCCATTACGTATACCAAATTGGGCATTACAGGAACAAGCATCACGGCGGGAATTGCGTTCTATGACACGGATAAAACCTATATTTCCGGGGTTGTGGGACTAAAGCAACAGGCAACAAGCGGATATATAATTGATACTTCACTAATCCCCCCGGGTGCTAAATATATGCGCGCAACCATGTTCGCAGATACAGCCGAAAGAGGTTTTCTTGCTATTTTCGGTTTTTCCTACATTTCCACGGATTCAGCGGCGAATCTGGAGGAATTGAGCAAAATAACCCTTCCCCCTGTATTGATTGCACAGGGCGGTATTACTGGCACAAATGGCAATAATACCACGGGTGATAATAGGGTGAGAACCCCGCGACAAGTCCACAAATCCGTTAGACGGGTGGTTTGTGAAACGGGGTATTCTGTTGCGGCATTTGCGTATGATGCAACCGCGCAAAATGAATATAAAGGGAGGATACTTGACGGCGGCGATATATCCAAATTTTCCGATTCTTCCCATACTTTGGGTTGGTTTGCTTCCCTTGATTTGTGGGCGCTTAAAACATTGTGGCCCAATTATATCTGGCGGCTTGTGTTTCGGAAAAACGATGACGCAGAAATCACCCCCGTGACGCTGGCCCCACATGTTACGTATTATTACGATACCGAACAAGGGAGTGGGGTAATTTATCCCACTATCAGAATACCCGAAACGACAGCGGATGTATATACTCTGTATGACGTTTTTGTCGCGGCGGGCATTGCTTCCCGTACATCTATCGCAACCGTACAGGGCTTGCCTATTTACAAATATACGTTTTCGGCAGTCAATGGGTATATGGACGGATCGGATTATGATATAATCGACGGTCAGAGCATTTACCCGAAACGCAAAATCCTGCTAACGTCAGGGATGCACGGGGACGAAAAAAGCGCGGTCACGGGGCTGTATGAATTTATCGTGAATGTTGTGGACAATCCCGAATTTTCCACCCTGCTAACAATGGCCGATTTTGTTGTTATTCCCGTATGTAACCCGACAGGATACAACGCCGACAGCCGCCTAAACTATCAAGGCAAA
>JAZOXE010000145.1:0-5872 GCA_045659525.1 Faecousia sp.
ACATTGTTACCGGCGCCGCCTACGCCAATTACCTTGATTTTTACTACGCGCTCCTGATTCATGTCAGACATAAATTCTCCTCCTATGTATCGTTTGCCAATGACTCGGCATCAAATTACAATGCTACCCCTATATTCTACCCCTAAAATGTCATTCGGTCAATAGAAAAAGTGAATTTTTTCGTAAAGATTTTGCAATTTTTTCTGTTTTTATATGCTTCATCCGGGTTTTTACCCGTAAGACGGGGGAATTTTACAATTTTTAAGGGAACGGTGTATACCCAACCTGGTCCGGCCAAATGGTGAAACTAACATCCAGTTCGCCGCTTTGGTACTGTCCCATCTCCTCAATAGCCGCTTTCATATAACGGATTTTATAAGTCAGTTTTGTGCTATCACCCAAATGCACCTGGTAACGATTGCCGTACCACATCTCGATATCGGCAATTTTTGTAACATCAACACTTGCAGCATCGCCAATAATCCCGCTTTCTTCCAGGCTCTGCAAAACGGAAAGAGCAGCATTTAACTGCTGCGATGCAGATACGGTAGCGGGAACAGTTTCTTCACCGCTGGTTTCCGGCACCGGTTCCGCGGCAACAGCCTGCATACCAATCTGGGGCGATGTTAAAACAACCCCAAGAATCTGCGTATATGCAACACTCTGCCCTGCTGTTGTGGTATCCACAATTCTTCCCGCAGCGTTCATCAGCCACCAACCACCGGCATCATCTGCAATAGCGTAAACAACATCCAGTTCTTCAATTGCAATATTTACCGTATTGGGCAATTTTATTCCGATTCTCACCCGGTCAATATAGGGAAGTTTTGTAATAATCTTTCCGCCTATGGTTGCCCTGCTCAATGTCAGCAGTGTGTCCCCTTCCCGGATTCCCGATGCTTCCTTCACATCCCATTCACTGTATTTTTCCGCGCCGGACACCGTGACTTGTTCCACTTTAAAGAATATAGACAACCCAAACACCAGCGCCAACACCACCGCCACAACCGTTGCCAGTTGCAAAAAAAAGCGGTTCTTCCGAAAAGGTTTTGGCTGGGTATAGACAATTTCTCCCCCGGAATTTTTCTGCTTTTTTCGAGGGATTGGCGTTTTTCTCATTTCTTTGGTAGCCATAACGTCTCCTTTTACCCTATTATCAGTTGTTCCATAATTTCGCACAACTTCTGCGCACTGTCAGGCACAACCATCTTTTGCAAAGCCGCACCCATTTTGCAGTATTGGTCACGGTCTTTTAGTATCTGCTTAACTTCTTCCATAATCTTTTGTGCCGTACAGTCTTTCTCCAAAACTACCACGGCTCCGCCGCTTCTTTCCAGCGCTCGGGCGTTCTTTTCCTGATGATTATCCGTCACATTCGGTGACGGGATCAGCACGCAAGGCGTTCCGGAGGCAGCAATTTCATTGCAACTGCCTGCGCCTGCCCGACTGATAACCACAACTGCCGCAGCCATAACGGTGGGCTTATTATAAATATATTCCAGCATAGAAATGCCTTTATTGTCTTCTAAATCCACACCTTGTGCCTTGACATATTCCGGCATCCATTCCCAACCGTAACTGCCAACGCCATGGATGTGTTGATAAAGATAACCTTCCTCTTTTTCCATTCGAAACATCTGTGCCATAACTTGGTTCATTGCCTTTGCGCCCTGGCTTCCGAAAGTTGAAACAATTAATGGTCGGCTATCAAGTCCCAATTCCTTTCTGGCATCCTCTTTCTTAGTGAAGATAAACTCTTGGCGCACCGGCATTCCCACCACTTCCACCTTTTCCGGGTGACGGTAATGCTTTGCGCTTTCCGGGAAACACACCAGAACTTTACTGACTTTATCCGCAATCAGACGGGTTGTCAGTCCCGGCATAGCATTTGCTTCGTGAACACAAGTGGGAATTCCCAGTTGCGCTCCTGCCATCAAAGCCGGGAAACTGGCATAACCGCCAGTACCCACAATAATATCCGGCCTTTCTTTTTGAAAACGTTTTTTACAAGCACGAATCGCCTGGAAAGTGCTGCGTATGGCCAAAAAATTCATTTTCAGATTGGAAAAGGACATTCCTCTCTCAATTCCGTATGCCGGAAACGTAATCAAGTCATATCCTGCTTTTGGAACCAATTCTTCTTCCATATTCCCTCTTCCGCCGATAAACAAAACGGAATCATTGGGATGGCGTTCTTTCCATATATTCGCAACGGCAATCGCAGGGTTAATATGTCCACCAGTACCGCCGCAAGTAAAAATCACGTTCATACAATTTCCTCCTGAATTGCCACTGCGTTCCGGTATCGGGAAACGCTGAGCACAATCCCCATTTCTCCTAAATTTACCGCCAATGCCGTACCGCCGTAAGAAAAAAAGGGCAACGCCACGCCGGTGGAAGGCAATAAATTGGTTACAACCCCTAAATTCAGTATTGTCTGCACAGCAATAAGCGTGACAATTCCGGCTGTCAGAACCGTTGCAAAACGGTCCGACGCCCGAAGGGCTATCCAATATCCTCGCAGAATCAATGCCGCAAAAAGCGCAATAATCAGCACCGCGCCCACAATCCCCACTTCTTCACAGATAACCGCAAATATGTAGTCATTATACTGAAAGGGCAAATATAGGTACTTTTGCTTGCTCTTGCCGAAACCCAGCCCAAACACCCCTCCGGAACCGATGGCGTACAGAGATTGAAGAATTTGATAACCGGTATCTTTGGGATCTTTTTCCGGGTGCAACCAAGCCGTAACACGGTCACCGGCATATCCCATAAAACTCACATACAAAGCCACAAATGCCGCCGCAACGCCCCCGCCGGCAAAAAGCCATTTGGGGTGTGTTCCGGCAATAAACATCATCACCACCGCCACCATGCCCATGAGCATTATGGCGGATAAATGTTTTTCCAGTGCCAAAGGCACTAAAATTCCAAGCAGCGCGCCGCCGAAACCCAAAACCCCGTAACGAAACTCCCTTGCACTGCTTCCAAAGCCTTTCGTAAGCCTTGCAAATAGGACAATCATTGTAAATTTCGCAATTTCTGACGGTTGAAACTGAAGTCCTGCAATATTAATCCAGCGTCTTGCTCCATTTACCGATTCACCAAAAAGCAAAACGCAGAGCAACAAGCCAATGCTGACGCCGTAAAGCGGCCATGCCATTTTCCACCAAAAATCCGGTGGAATCCGGCTAATAACCATCATAGCAATTAATCCAACAATAGCACAGGCGCCTTGTTTTTGCAAATATCGGGTTGATACCGTATAGCCGGTATCATATTGGCTTTGGGCATAACTCGCAGAATAGAGCATTGTCAGTCCCACAACCAACAAAAGTATCAATAACACCAAAAACAGCGTATCCACACGTTCTCCCGTCAATAACGGTAATTGACGGCGGTTCTCTTTGGCAGACAGAAATTTCTGACCTGCCACAAGCCTTCCTCCTTATCCTACAATTCCGGAGATACCATACCAGGCAATTATGCACATCAGCGCAGAAACGCCTGTAAATACCAAAACTATTTTTTCCTCTTTCCAACCACACATCTCAAAGTGATGATGGATGGGAGACATTTTGAAAAGCCGTTTACCATGGGTAATCTTAAAATATCCCACCTGCAAAATGACAGAAAGGGTTTCTACAATGTAGACAAAACCGACCAAAGCAAGCACCAGCGGAATATCCAGCGCAAAAGCCAGACCGCATACAATACCGCCTAAAAACAAAGAGCCGGTATCTCCCATAAAAACTTTTGCCGGGTGCCAGTTATAAAACAGGTAGGCAACCAACCCGCCTGCCAACGCAGCAGGAAGCAACGCCATATCCAGTTTGTCCGTACTAATGGCCACTACAGTAAAGAATACCATAACCGGAACAGTAACGCTACTGGAAAGTCCATCCACGCCGTCTGTCAAATTTACTGCATTGACACATCCAACGATCACAAACATTGCAAAGAAAATATATACCATCGGATGTACAGTAAAAGAGACATTTGCAAAGGGAATGTAGAGGTTACAGGTTAAACTTCCCTCTATATACAGCAGATACAGATAAAGGGCAGAAACTGCCATTTGAAGCAGAGCCTTTTGAATGGTTGTCAGGCCTAAATTCCGCTTAAACTTCAATTTGAAGAAATCATCTAAAAAGCCCACAATGCCAAAGCACAGTCCCAGTCCCAAAACATAAAAAACTGTTTTTTCCAACATAAAAGGCAGTTGAATCAAAAGGCATAAAATAGCGGCAAAGATAAACATTAAGCCGCCCATCATTGGTGTGCCTGCTTTGCTGTTATGCCAAGTAGGTCCGACTTCCCGAATGGACTGTCCCGCTTTCAGCGCCCGTAAAACAGGCAAAAGTAAAAAACCCAATCCACCGCTTAACGCACCGCCCAAAACGGCAGTAATGATTATTCTCACCATGAAGTCGTCCTCCGATTATTTCTCTTCTTGCAAAAACTTTTCCAAAATCAGTTCCATTCGCATCCCCCGGCTCCCCTTAAACAGAAGTACATCTCCGGGTTTTGCTGTCTTTTTCAGCACTTCTACCAGTTTATCCCGATCAGTAAATGCCCGGGCGCGGTTTTCCTCCATTCCACCGGTAAGGGCTCCATTAAGCACACGGACGCTGTTGGGGCCGTAAGCAAAAATTACATCTGCTTTTTCAGCGGCTATTCTGCCAACTTTATAATGCTCTGCCTGCGCGCATACGCCCAGTTCCAGCATATCTCCCAAAACCGCGATTTTTCGACCGGTTTTATTTCCTAACACGCCCAATGCTGCCGCCATAGACTCCGGTCCTGCGTTATAGCAGTCACGTATGATGGTGTAAGCACCGGCTTTATAAATCTCTTGACGGTCAGACATATTCTCAAACGCGGCAAGGCGTTTCTGAATATCCCCATAGGGCACGCCCATCTGCATACCCACTGTAACTGCAGCAAGAGCATCAGGAACGTAGTGCTGACCTTCCAAATGTAACGTAATTGGGAATGCTTCGCTGTCCGATTTGGCCGTAAAAGTAATCTCGCCGTCATTTTCCTGAACATTCTCGCCCAGCACCTGCGCCTCTGTATTCTGCACACCAAAGTAGATGGGGTGAATTTTACTGCTCAAGTGATGATTCCACAAAAGGGCATCATCGCCGTTCAGAACCAGTTTCGCTTCTTTCCTCATACCCTCTAAAATCTCTAATTTGGCTTTCAAAATGCCTTCCATAGAGCCCAAATGCTCGATATGCATTGTACCGATATTGATAATCACGCCGATATCCGGCTTCGCAATATCCGCAAGATAGGCAATTTCCCGGAAGTGGTTCATACCCATCTCCAAAACCGCTACTTCCGTGTTTTCCGGCATAGCCAGGATTGCCATCGGCATACCGATATCGTTATTGTGGTTAACCGGCGTTTTTTCCACATGGTATGTGCCCTGCAGAACTGCCGCCACCATTTCTTTCGTAGTGCTCTTGCCCACAGAACCGGTAATTCCCACTACCTGCATTCCAATACGCTTGCGTTCTTCCTTTGCAATCTTTCCCAATGCAATCCGGGTATCTTCCACCACAATGGCAGGATAATCTCCGTCGCACCGGGTACACAGTACAGCGGCCGCCCCTTTTTCCAAAGCGGCGGGAATGAATGTATGTCCGTCACGAGTACCCTGCAAAGCAACAAACAACTGCCCTGCTTCCAGTTTCCGGGTGTCGTTATTGGCGCCTAAAAAAGTAACTTCAGCATACTTCGGATTAACAGTTCCTCCGCACCACTGGGCTGCCTGCTGTAATGTAATTCTTCCCATGATTGGTTCCTCTTTTCTTTAGGGTGTCCGAACTCGTTTTGCAAAGGCTGGCTATTGCTTTACCTT